>NZ_JBFBAO010000017.1:0-22573 GCF_040682255.1 Micromonospora sp. NPDC051296
GCAGGCAGTCGTGCGATGGTCACATCTGGCTCCAAACCCGGTGCAGGTACTCGAAGCGCTCGACGGAGAACTCCTGGATCGGGGCGACGTGCTGCAGGCCGGCGTTGTTGACCACGATGTCCACATCGGCGTCGAGCCGGTCCACCGCCTCGACGTCGGCCAGGTCCACGCCCTCGGCCCGGCCGCCGGCCTCGGCGGCCACCAGCTTGGCCGCCTCGACGTTGCGGTCGACCACCAGCACGCTCGCGCCGGCCGCGGCCAGCCGCAGGGCGCAGGCCCGGCCGATGCCGCTGCCGCCGCCCGTCACGAGGGCGGTACGGCCGGCGAGGTCGACGTTCACGACGTGGGGGACCGCCACTGGTTCTGCCGTCATGGCGCAAGAAGTTACGAGCTGTGTGGCCGGGCGCACATGGGGTTGCGGCACATACTCACACGGCACTATGTGGTCGGCGGCGACATCAGGGCCGCGCCGACGTGACGATGCGGGAACGCGGCTCCGTGGTGGGCGTGTCCCGCGGCGCGGCGTGTCGGCGGCATCGGTAGGGTGTCGAACACACGTACTGCTCGGCGGGCTGGGAGGAGGCGGCGTGCGGGTGCTCGGCGTCGACCCGGGGTTGACCCGGTGTGGGGTCGGCGTGGTCGAGGGGGTGCCCGGGCGGCCCTGCGCGTTGGTCGCCTACTACGTCGTCTACACCGATCCGGCCGACGAGCTGCCGACGCGCCTGCTGCACCTGGACCGGTCGCTGACCGACCTGGTCGCCGAGCACCGGCCGGACAGTGTGGCCGTCGAGCGGGTGTTCAGCCAGCACAACGTGCGTACGGTGATGGGCACCGCCCAGGCCAGCGGGATCGCCGTGCTGGCCGGGGCGCGCGCCGGGCTGCCGGTGCAGACGTACACCCCGAGCGAGGTGAAGGCGGCGGTGACCGGCTCCGGTCAGGCGGACAAGGCGCAGATGACCGCGATGGTGACCCGGCTGCTGCGGCTGCCCGAGCCACCGCGGCCGGCCGACGCCGCGGACGCCCTCGCGCTGGCCATCTGCCACGTGTGGCGCGGCGGCACGCGGTCGAAGCTGGCCGCCGCGGCGGACCGGGTGCGACGAGGAGGAGCGAGATGATCGCGAGTGTGCGTGGCATGGTGACCGCCACCGGTCCGGACCACGCGGTGATCGAGGTCGGCGGGGTCGGCCTGGCCGTGCAGTGCGCCCCCGGCACCATCGCCGATCTGCGGGTCGGTCAGCCGGCCCGGCTGGCCACCAGCCTGGTCGTCCGGGAGGATTCGCTCACCCTCTACGGCTTCGCCGACGACGACGCGAAGTCGCTGTTCGAGCTGTTGCAGACCGCCAGCGGGGTCGGCCCGCGGCTGGCGCAGGCGGTGCTCGCCGTGCACACCCCGGACGCCGTGCGCAAGGCGATCGCCAACGCCGACACCGCGGCGCTGACCCGGGTTCCCGGGATCGGCAAGAAGGGTGCCGAGCGTCTGGTGCTGGAGTTGCGCGACCGGATCGGTCCGGTCCCGGTGGGCGCCGACGGCGCGGCCGGGGTCACCGGCGGCGCCTGGCCGGAGCAGGTCCGCCAGGCGTTGATCGGGCTCGGCTGGACGGCGGGTCAGGCCGATCAGGCCGTGGCCGCCGTCGCCGAGACCGTCGACGGTGCCACTCCGCCGGTGCCGGTGCTGCTCAAGCAGGCCATCCGGCTGCTGGGCCGGACCCGATGACCGGGTCCGACGGCGGACTGGTCTCGGCGTACGTGGCCGACGCCGAGCGGGACGCCGAGGTCAGCGTACGGCCGAAGCGGCTGGCGGAGTTCATCGCCCAGCACCGCGTTCGCGACCAGCTCGACCTGCTGCTGAAGGGCGCGATGCGGCGTGGCGCACCGCCCGACCACATTCTCCTGTCGGGCCCGCCAGGCTTGGGTAAGACCACCCTGGCCAACATCGTGGCGGCTGAGCTGGGCACCGGCATCCGGGTCACCAGCGGTCCGGCCATCGAACGCTCCGGTGACCTGGCCGCGATCCTGACCAGCCTGGCCGAGGGCGACGTGCTCTTCATCGACGAGATCCACCGGATCGCCAAGCCGGCGGAGGAACTGCTCTACAGCGCGATGGAGGACTTCCGGGTCGACGTGGTGGTCGGCAAGGGGCCGGGCGCCACCGCCATTCCGCTGGACGTCGAGCCGTTCACGCTGGTGGGCGCGACCACCCGGGCCGGTCTGTTGACCGGTCCCATGCGGGACCGCTTCGGGTTCGTCGCCCACCTCGACTTCTACGCCCCGGCCGAGTTGGAGGCGCTGCTGCACCGGTCGGCGCGGATTCTCGGGGTGCCGATCACCGACGACGGGGCGACGGAGATCGCCGGCCGGTCCCGGGGCACGCCCCGGATCGCCAACCGGCTGTTGCGCCGGGTGCGGGACTTCGCCGAGGTGCGCGCCGACGGCGTGGTCACGGTCGACACGGCCCGCGCGGCCCTGACCGTGTACGACGTGGACGCGCTCGGGCTCGACCGACTCGACCGGGCGGTGCTGACCGCGCTGGTCGACTCGTTCCGGGGTGGCCCGGTCGGGCTGTCGACCCTGGCTGTTGCGGTGGGGGAGCAGCCGGACACGGTGGAGGAGGTCTGCGAGCCGTTCCTGGTGCGGGCCGGCCTGCTGGCCCGTACGCCTCGGGGCCGGGTGGCGACCGAGGCAGCCTGGCATCACCTGGGACGCACCCCGCCGAATGGTACATTTGCGGCCGAAGCTCCTCCCGCGCCCGATCTCTTCTCCGTGGACACCGGCGAGCCGTGATCCGAACGTGATCTGTGCCGCATTCGGCGTTCCCAGATACAGCGACTAGACTCGCCGCGGTCTGTACAGGATGTGAAAATCCGCCTCCGCTCCGGTGCTCACGCTCCGGAACCGGCGGCCAATGGGAAGGTCGACAACCGTGCTTTACGCAGCAGAAGGCGGCGGAGCGGGAGGCTTCACGCCGATCCTCATGATCGCTCTGCTCTTCGGCGTCATGTACTTCATGATGATCCGCCCGCAGCAGAAGCGCCGCCGCGAGGCAGAGTCCATGCAGTCCGGCCTCTCCGCAGGCGACGAGGTGGTCACCATCGGCGGGCTCTACGGCACGGTCACCGGTGTCGAGGACGACAGCGTCCTGCTCGAGATCGCCCCCGGAGTGCAGACCCGCTACGCCCGTCCGGCGATCGCCCGGGTGGTCACCAAGGCGGAGCAGCCCGTCGAGTCGGCGGCCGAGGAAACCGACGCCGTCAAGGACTGAGCATCGCACCCACCCGGGCCGTCGGCCTGCCGGCCGCTCGGGTGGGGCGGCGCCCGCATGTGTCCCCGGCGGGTGGCCGCGCTCGATATGCGCGGTGAGACAACTGGATAGATGGCCGACGCCGGGCGTCGGCGCGCCGGCTCGGCGGTCCACGCGCCCGCGTTGACCCGCCGAGGCGGCGGCGTCAACCCGGGCGCCGTCGGTAGGCAGATCGTCGGCCGGGAACCCGGCCGACCCGCCGCCGCGCCAGCGGCGGCGCGACCGTACAGGGAGACAGGACAGCCGTGGCACCACCTCAGGGACAGATGCGCCCAGGACGGCAGTTGGCCGTGCTGGGGGGCATCCTCGTCGTCCTCTATCTTTTGGTGTTCTTCTCGGGCGGTGCCAGCGGTGGCTGGAAGGATCGGCTTGAGCCCCGGCTCGGTCTTGACCTGGTCGGCGGTACCCGGCTGACGCTGGAGGCGACCAACACGCTCGACGGCCGGGCGCCGACCGCGACGAACCTCGAACAGGCCCGCCAGATCATCGAGAACCGGGTCAACGCCTACGGCGTGGCCGAGGCCGAGGTGGTCACCGAGGGCGACCGCAACATCGTCGTCTCCCTGCCCGGCGAGAACCGCGACCTGAGCGAGGTCGGCAACGCCGCCGAGCTGCGCTTCCGCAAGGTCCTGAAGATCGCCGACGGCAGCGGGGCGCTCCCGGCGCCCGCGCCGACCGAGAGCGCCGCGCCGACGCCCACGGGCAGCCCGAGCCCGTCCGGCAGCGCGAGCCCCACGCCGAACGCCGAGGCCACCTCCTCGCCGTCGGCCGGCGGCCAGGGCGGCAGCGCGCCGACCCCGACTCCCACCCCGTCCGCGACCCCGAGCGCCACTCCGTCGCCGGCCGCGAGCGAGGAGCCGGTGCCGCAGAGCGTCGAGGAACAGCGCCGGGCCGTCGAGCAGAAGGTGGGCGCGGAGGCCTGGGCCGCCGCGAACGCCCTCCAGGCGCCGGCGGACCTCACCGCCGACCCGTCGCTGGCCGAGAAGCTCAAGCCCTTCGCCGAGCTGAGCGGCCGCGAGGTCGCGGTGCTGCCGGCGCAGATGCAGTTCAACGTGCCGACCATCGGTTGCCTCCAGCTCGACGACCGGCCCCCGGCGTCCATCTCCAACAAGGACCAGCCGGCCGTCGCCTGTGAGGGCGGCTACGCCAAGAACCTGCTCGACGTGGCGAAGGTGCTCGGCACCGACGTCAGCAACGCCAGCGCGGTGCGTGACCAGACCAGCCAGTGGGTGGTCAGCCTGGACTTCACCCGCTCCGGCGGGGACAAGTGGACCGCCCTGACCCGCGAGGCGTTCAACAATGAGGGCCAGGCCTGCGACGCGTCCGCGCTCGGTGACGAGGGCAAGTGCCGGGTCGCGGTGGTGCTGGACAACCAGATCATCTCGTCGCCGCAGATCCAGGGCGTGCTGGTCGGCAGTTCGCAGATCACCGGCAACTTCACCAACGCCGAGGCCGCCGAGCTGGCCGGCTACCTCAACTACGGCGCCCTGCCGGTCACCTTCCAGGCACAGGAATCGCAGAACGTCACCGCCACCCTGGGCGCCAGCCACCTGCGGGCCGGCCTGCTCGCGGCCGGCATCGGCATGCTGCTGGTCATCATCTACTCGTTCTTCTACTACCGCCTGCTCGGCTCGGTGATCTTCCTGAGCCTGGTCATGTCGGCCCTGCTGCTCTTCGGCGCCCTGGTGGTGCTCGGCCGGCAGATCGGCTTCACGCTCACCCTCGCCGGTATCGCCGGCATCATCGTGTCGCTCGGTGTGGCGGCGGACTCGTTCGTCATTTACTTCGAACGACTAAAGGACGAGATCCGGGAGGGGCGCAGCCCACGCAGCGCGGTCCCCCGGGCCTGGGTCCGGGCCCGCCGGACGATCATCTCGGCGAACGCCATCACGATCATGTCGGCCGTCGTGCTCTACATCGTCTCGGTCGGCACGGTCAAGGGCTTCGCCTTCGCCCTCGGCCTGGCCACGGTGCTCGACCTGCTCGTGGTCTTCCTGTTCCGGCACCCGATCATGACGATGCTCGCCCGCAGCAAGGCGTTCCTGTCCCCGCGGGTCAGTGGCCTCGGGCGGGCGTTGCCGGCCCGGTCGTCGGAGCAGTCCCCGTCCCGCAACCCGCGCGCCAAGGAGGCCTGAGATGGCTGCTGAGACTGGTCTGGCAAGCCGCCTCTACCGAGGCGAGGCCGGCCTCAACATCGTCGGTCGGCGCAAGTTGTGGTTCTCCATCGCCGCCGTACTGGTGGTGATCGCGCTGGGCAGCGTGGTGTTCCGTGGGTTCAGCCTCGGCATCGAGTTCGAAGGCGGCAACTCGTTCCAGATTCCCACCAGCGTCGGCACCATGCAGGACGCGGAGGCCACGGCGAACCAGTCGCTGACCACCGCGGGCGGCGGCGCCCACGTGGTCACCGCGCAGAAGGTCGGCGGGGCCGGCGGAGAGTTCTACGAGCTGCGTACCACCCAGCTCAACTCCGAGCAGGCCGAGGCGGTCCGGGTCGACGTGGCCCAACGGTTCGGCATCGACCCGGACCAGATCAGCGCCAACCGGGTCAGCGAGGCGTGGGGCAGCCAGGTCACCAACCGGGCGCTGCTCGGCCTGGTCATCTTCATCGCGCTGGTGACGGTCTACCTGATCCTGCGCTTCGAGCTGAACATGGCGATCGCGGCCATCTTCTCCCTGGTGATGAACCTGGCCCTCACCTCCGGCATCTACTCGATCGTCGGGTTCGAGGTCACTCCGTCGACGATCGTCGGTTTCCTCACCATCCTGGGCTTCGCCCTGTACGACGTGGTGGTGGTCTTCGACAAGGTGCAGGAGAACACCAGAGGGATCACCGCGAACAACAACCAGACGTACGGCGAGGCGGCCAACCTGGCCGTCAACCAGAGCCTGATGCGGTCGCTCAACACCTCGGTGGTCGCGCTGCTGCCGGTCGGCGGCATCCTCTTCATCGGTGCCGGCCTGCTCGGCGCGGGCACCCTGAAGGACCTCGGCCTGGTGCTGTTCGTCGGTATGGCCATGGCGTTCCTCACCTCGATCCTGCTGGCCACCCCGCTGCTGGTGGTGCTCAAGAACCGCGACCCGCGGATCGCGGCGCACAACAAGCGGGTGGAGGCCCGGCGGGCGGCGGTGGCGCGCGGCGAGGTCCCGGCCGGCAAGAGCACCTCGCGTCGGACCGAGCGGGTCGAGGAGCAGGTGGAGCCGGTGGCGGCGGAGGAGGCCGGGGCCGCTGCCCTGGCCGGTGCCGCCGCCCCCAAGGTGGGCGCCCGGCCGGCCGGCAAGCGCTCCGGCGGTGCCCGGGGCGGACGCCCCGGCGGCAACCGCCCGGGCGCCGGAAAGCGGCGCTGACCCCGCCGGGGCCGACCCGGTAGGAACGGTACGGACGGCGTCCGGCATGCTGTGCGAGCAGCGTGCCGGACGCCGTCGTCGTGTGGAAGGGGAGCGGTACTGCCGTGACGGAGACCCACAGCACCGGGGTACGCGGAGACAGCGGCCCGGAGGCGGCCCGGCTGGTGGCCAGCCGGGTGCTCGACGTGCCCGATTTCCCCAAGCCCGGCGTCATGTTCAAGGATTTGATGCCGTTGTTCGCCGACGGTGACGCCTTCCGTGACGTGATCGACGGGATCGTCGCGTTCCACGGGCGGGAGTCCTTCGACACCGTGGTCGGCATCGAGGCGCGGGGCTTCGTGATCGCCGCGGCCATCGCGTACGCCACCGGGGTCGGTGTGGTGCCGGTGCGCAAGGCCGGCAAGCTGCCCCGCCCCGCCTACGCCGCCTCCTACGAGCTGGAGTACGGCGAGGCCACCCTGGAGGTGCACCAGGACGCCTTCACCGCCGGCCACCGCGTGCTGGTGGTTGACGACGTGCTCGCCACCGGAGGCACCGCCGCGGCGACGCTGGACCTGGTGGAGCGGGCCGGTGGCACCGTGGCGGGTTTCACCGTGCTGCTGGAGCTGTCCTTCCTCGGCGGTCGTGACCGGCTGGCACCGCGTCCCGTCCATGCCCTGCTGACTGTTTGAGACGACGCCGCCGCCGGACGGACCCGGCACGGTCCGTCCGGCGGAGCGGCACGGCACCCCCGGTGCGGGTAGCATTGCCCATTGCTGACCGGGCGGTGACCCGTCCGAAAGGCGCGAGACCAGGCCGGCCGGCGCACGGTCGGCGTATTCCCGGCGAGCGGTGAGGAGGCCGGTGTCCCACGATGTCGCCCCTCCGGTGGAGGGCACGGTGCACCCGACAGGCGATGCGGACGGCTCGGTGACCGACCGCAACGGCGCCGCCCCGGCGTCGAGCGACGGATCCGGCGTGGCACGGCCCACCGGCGACGTGGCCCGTACGACCGCGAGCGCCGACGTCGTACCCCTCGAGGCCGTCGCCGACCCGTCGCCCAGCAGTGGCTTCGCCCTGTCCCACGCGCCCACCGGACGCCGGGTTCGGGCCCGGCTGGCCCGGTTCAACGCGCCGTGGCAGTCGTCGCAGGTCAGCGAGGTGCTGGAGCCGCTGATCTCGTCGCACCGGGAGAACCACCCCAAGGCCGACGCCCGGCTGTTGCAGCGGGCCTTCGACACCGCGGCGCGCTGGCACTCGGGTCAGTACCGCAAATCCGGCGACCCGTACATCACCCATCCCCTCGCGGTGGCGACCATCCTCGCCAACCTGGGCATGGACACCACCACCCTGGTCGCCGCGCTGCTGCACGACACGATCGAGGACACCGAGTACACCCTCGACCAGATGCGCGCGGACTTCGGTGGCGAGGTCGCCCTGCTGGTCGACGGCGTCACGAAGCTGGACAAGGTCAAGCTCGGTGACGCGGCCAAGGCGGAGACGATCCGCAAGATGGTCGTCGCCATGGCCAAGGACCCTCGGGTCCTGGTGATCAAGCTGGCCGACCGGCTGCA
Source organism: Micromonospora sp. NPDC051296 (assembly GCF_040682255.1). Taxonomy (NCBI): domain Bacteria; kingdom Bacillati; phylum Actinomycetota; class Actinomycetes; order Micromonosporales; family Micromonosporaceae; genus Micromonospora; species Micromonospora sp. NPDC051296. The sequence goes on from NZ_JBFBAO010000017.1 coordinate 8,197, forward strand.
CAACATGCGTACGCTGACCTTCCTGCCCCGGCCGAAGCAGGAGCAGAAGGCGAAGGAGACGCTGGAGATCCTCGCCCCGCTGGCTCACCGGCTGGGTATGAACACGATCAAGTGGGAGCTGGAGGATCTGGCTTTCGGGACGTTGTTCCCGAAGCGGTTCGAGGAGATCAACCGGCTGATCGGGGAGCACCAGCCGCAGCGTGAGGCGTTGCTGCGGCAGGTGACGCAGAAGGTGCAGACCGACCTGAAGGCCGCGAAGATCAAGGCGGAGACCACCGGTCGGCCGAAGCACCTGTACTCGATCTACCAGAAGATGATCGTGCGGGGTCGGGACTTCAACGACATCTACGACCTGGTGGGTGTGCGGATTTTGGTCGACACGGTGCGGGACTGCTACGCCGCGTTGGGGGTCATCCACGCGAACTGGCAGCCGGTGCCGGGCCGGTTCAAGGACTACATCGCGATGCCCAAGTTCAACATGTACCAATCGCTGCACACGACCGTGATCGGGCCGACCGGCAAGCCGGTGGAGATGCAGATCCGGACGTACGCGATGCACCGGACGGCGGAGTTCGGTATCGCGGCGCACTGGAAGTACAAGGAGCACAAGGGCACCCAGATCGTCGGCCCGCCGGCGCACATCGACGAGATGACCTGGCTGCGGCAGCTGCTGGACTGGCAGCGGGAGGCGGCGGACCCGAGCGAGTTCCTGGACGCGCTGCGGTTCGACCTGTCCAGCCAGGAGGTGTACGTCTTCACCCCGAAGGGCGACGTCATCCCGTTGCCGACCGGGTCGACGCCGGTGGACTTCGCGTACGCGGTGCACACCGAGGTCGGGCACAAGTGCATCGGGGCGCGGGTCAACGGCAAGCTGGTGCCGTTGGAGTCGACGCTGTCCAACGGCGACGTGATCGAGATCTTCACCTCGAAGTCCGACACGGCCGGCCCGACGCAGGACTGGCTGGGCTTCGTCAAGAGCCCGCGGGCGCGCACGAAGATCCGGCAGTACTTCAACAAGGAGCGCCGCGAGGAGGCGATCGAGGAGGGCAAGGACGCGATCGTCAAGGCGATGCGGAAGCAGGGCATGCCGTTGCAGCGGATGCTCACCTCGGACGCGTTGATGGCGATCGCCCGGGACCTGCACCTGGCCGACGTGGCGTCGCTGTACGCGGCAGTCGGTGACAGCCAGGTCTCCGCGCAGTCCGTGGTGCAGAAGCTGATGGCCTCCTACGGCGGTGAGGAGGGCGCGGCCGAGGACATCGCCGAGACCGCCGTCGCGACCCGGCCGCCGCGCAGCCGGGCGAGCAGCCACGACCCGGGTGTGGTGGTCCGCGGGGTCAGCGACGTGTGGATCAAGCTGGCCCGCTGCTGCACCCCGGTGCCGCCGGACTCGGTGTTCGGCTTCGTGACCCGCTCCGGCGGGGTCAGCGTGCACCGCGACGACTGCGCCAACGCCGAGGACCTGCGCGCCCAGGGTGAGCGGGTGGTCGAGGTGAACTGGAAGCTCACCTCCGCCTCCACGTTCCTGGTCGCCATCCAGGTGGAGGCCCTCGACCGGCACAAGCTCCTCGCCGACGTCACCCGGGTGCTCTCCGACGAGCGGGTCAACATCCTCTCCGCCACTGTCACCACCACCCGCGACCGGGTGGCGGTCAGCCGGTTCAGCTTCGAGATGGCCGACCCCAAGCACCTCGGCCACCTGCTCGCCGCGGTCCGCAAGGTCGACGGCGTCTTCGACGCCTACCGCGTCACCTCCGGCGCCTGACCCACCCCACCCGACACGAAAGCGCCCGCCGGCTTGGCCGGCGGGCGCTTTCGGGTGGTCGGGCGGGTTACGCGGCGGCCATGGTGAGGTCGGTGATGACGACCTCCTTCTTGGGGTGACCGCCGCCGGCCTGCTGGGCGAACGCGCCGTCGTCACCGGCGGCCGCGACGTCCGTCACGATGTCCATCCCGCCGGTGATGGTGCCGAGCACCGTGTAGTTCGGGTCCAGCGGGGAGTCGCCGTAGACGATGAAGAACTGGCTGCCGGTGCTGGCCGGCTGGCCGGAGTTGGCCATGGCGATGACGCCGGCCGGGTACGGCGGCCGCTTGTCGGTCGGCAGGTTCTCCTCCGGCATGCGGTAGCTCGGGCCGCCGGTGCCGTCGGTCTCCCGCCAGCCCTTACCGGTGGCGCTCGGGTCGCCGCACTGGAGCACCTTGATGCCCTCGGTCACCAGCCGGTGGCACTTGGTGTTGTCGAAGAAGTTCTTCTCGGCCAGGTGAATGAAGCTCCCCGCGGTGCACGGCGCCGCCGACTGGTCGATCTTGGCGGTGATCGGGCCGAGGTTGGTGGTGATCGTCAGGGTCTGGCTGCCCACCTGGCTCTGCTGGGTGTTCGGCAGCCCGACGTCCTTGGTCGTCGGGGTCCGCTCGCCGGCCGGGATCTCGACCCAGCCGCACTCCACGGAGTTCGCGTTCTGGGCGACGTTGTCGGTGCCGCTGTCGTCGCCGATCAGGTTGGTGGCCAGCCAGGCCGTGCCGGCGACCACCAGCAGCAGGGCCACGCCTGCCCCCACGACCGCCTGCGTCTGGCGGCGCTTGCGGGCCCGGGCTGCCCGCTCGGCCATCTCCTTCTCGAGCCGGGCGCGGGCCGCCGCGCGCTGCCGCTCTCTGGTGGACGTCACGCCTCGATCCTCCTGGACTGTCTGTGGATGCCGCTGCGGGTGGTGAGACCCGTGTCTTGGTTCAGTCGGCGCTGGGGCCGGCCTGCCGGGTGGGTCAGCTGGCGTTCGCGCTGGCTTCGGGCGCGCCCGAAGCCGCCGAACTCGGCGTACCCGTTGGGTTGGGGTCGGCCGGCGATGCCGGATCCAGCACCGGCTCACCGACGGTCAGGCTCTGGATGACCACGTCGTCGTCCTTCGGCTTGACCTTCTCCCCAGACCCATTGTCCACGGTCGGCAGGGCTCCGATCTTCTCCACGACGTCGAGGCCCTCGGTGACCCGGCCGATGATCGGGAACTTCGGCTCGGCGGTGGTGTGGTCCTTGAAGAAGATCACGAACTGGCTGCCGTTGGCGCCCGGCGGGTTCGCGATCATGGCGACCGTGCCCTTCGGGTACGTCGGCGGCTCGTCCGGGGCCGGGCTGGCCGAGGGGGACGGCTCCGCGCCGTTGGGCATGTTCTCGTCGTAGAACGAGTACGCCGGGCCGCCCAGGCCGGTGCCGCTGGGGTCGCCGCAGCGCACCGCGCCCTCGGCCATGATCTCGTGGCACTTGGTGTTGTCGTAGAACGACTGGCTCGCCAGGTGGGCGATGCTCGCGGCGGCGCACGGGGCGCTGGCGAGGTTCAGCTCGACGGAGATCGGCGCGCCCTGGTTGGTGACGATGCTCATCGGCCGGGTGCCGGTGATCGGCAGCCCGGTGGTGGCCGGCTCGCCGACATCCTTGAGGTTGCTGTTGCCCGCGGTGTTCTGCGGGGTCCAGAGGCAGACCTCGTCGGCGGCGGTGTTCTCGTCCGGCTCGCGGTCGAAGGCGCCCAGCGCCCACGCCGAGCCGGCGATCACCAGCACGAGGATCAGGGCGGTGCCGACGCCGGCCCGGATCTGCCGACGACGTTTGGCGGCGGAGGCCCGGCGGGCCAGTTGCCGGTCGAGCTTGGCCCGCGCCAGTTTGCGCTGCCGGTCCCTGCTGGAAGCCACCCGTGCTCCCCTTTCCTCTACCCTGGTCGTCAGCCGGTGGTCGCGTACCTGTCGGGCCGGCAGGTGCGCCACGCCACACGCCCGCCAGAGTGTACGGGTACCGGCTGGGAAAGTCGTGTACTAGGTCGGCCCCCACGTGCATCGGGGGGCATCAGTGCCCATTGGGGCGGTTGGGACGGATGCGCCGGAGCCCCCCGGGGCCGCCGGTTAGGCTGCCGAAGAGGACAGCTCGACGGAAGGGGAGCGGACGTGCTCGTGGCCGGCTTTCCCGCGGACGCCTTCGGCACCAACTGCTACGTGGTCGCCGCTGGCGCTGGGGAACAGTGCGTGGTGGTCGACCCTGGCATCGGGGTGATCGACCGGCTCGACGCGCTGCTCGCCGAGCATCGCCTGCACCCGGCCGCGGTCCTGCTCACCCACGGGCACCTCGACCACACCTTCTCCGTGGCGCCCGTCTGCGGGGCGCGTGGGATCACCGCGTACGTGCACCCGGACGACCGGGAACTGCTGGCCGACCCGGCGAAGACGCTGTCGATGGACCTCACCCAGCTCTTCGGCGGCCGGCTGCCGTACGCCGAGCCGGAGGACGTCGCCGAGCTGGCCGACGGTACGACGCTCGCCCTCGCCGGGTTGGAGATCACCGTCGACCATGCGCCCGGCCATACCGGCGGGTCGGTGCTGTTCCGGCTGCCCGGCGCCGGCTCGCCCTGGGAGGCGGAGCAGATCTGCCTCTCCGGCGACGTGCTGTTCGCCGGCTCGATCGGCCGCACCGACCTGCCGGGCGGCAGCATGCCGACGATGCTCACCAGCCTGCGGGACAAGATCCTCCCGCTGGCCGACGACACCGTCGTGCTGCCCGGCCACGGCCCCGCGACCACCATCGGCCGCGAGCGTGCCACCAACCCGTACCTCGCCGAGGTGGCGGGGATGGGCGGCGCGCGACCGGCGGCCCCCACCCGCGGCCTGTAGCCGCCGCGAACCACGACCTCCCCGCGCCCGGCGCGGGTGTTGAAGGAGCATCATGAGCAAGCCCACGCCCATCTCCGGCTTCCCGGAGTGGACGCCCGCCCAGCGGATGATCGAGCAGTGCGTCCTCGACCGGATCCGGTCCACGTTCGAGCTGTACGGCTTCGCCCCCCTGGAGACCCGGGCCGTCGAGCCGCTGGACCAGCTGTTGCGCAAGGGGGAGACCTCCAAGGAGGTCTACGTGATCCGGCGGTTGCAGGGTGACCCGGAGGGCCCGGCCGGTGACGACGCGCTCGGCCTGCACTTCGACCTGACCGTGCCGTTCGCCCGGTACGTGCTGGAGAACGCCGGCAAGCTCCAGTTCCCGTTCCGCCGCTATCAGATCCAGAAGGTGTGGCGCGGTGAGCGGCCGCAGGAGGGGCGCTACCGCGAGTTCCTCCAGGCCGACATCGACATCGTCGACCGGGACACCCTCGCGCCGCACCACGAGGCGGAGATGCCGCTGGTTATCGGCGACGCGTTGCGGTCGCTGCCGATCCCACCGGTCCGGATCCAGGTGAACAACCGCAAGATCTGCGAGGGCTTCTACCGGGGCATCGGGTTGGACGACCCGGAGGCGGCGCTGCGCGCGGTCGACAAGCTCGACAAGCTCGGCCCGGCGAAGGTGGCCGAGCTGCTGGCCGCCACGGCCGGGGCGAGCGAGGCGCAGGCCAAGGCGTGCCTGGCCCTGGCCGAGATCTCCGCGCCGGACGCCTCCTTCGCCGACGCGGTGCGCGCGCTCGGGGTGAGCCACCCGCTGCTCGACGAGGGCGTCGAGGAGTTGGTCCGGGTGGTGGAGACCGCCGCCGCGCACTCGCCCGGCCTCTGCGTCGCCGACCTGCGGATCGCCCGGGGCCTGGACTACTACACCGGCACCGTCTACGAGACGCAGATGATCGGGTACGAGCGGTTCGGCTCGATCTGCTCCGGCGGCCGGTACGACAACCTGGCCAGCTCGGGAGCGGCCCGGTTCCCCGGGGTCGGCATCTCGATCGGGGTGACCCGGCTGCTCGGGCTGCTGTTCGGCACCGGCGCGCTGTCGGTGTCGCGGGACGTGCCGACCTGCGTGCTGGTGGCGGTGACCAACGAGGAGCTGCGGGCGGCCAGCAACCGGGTCGCCGAGGGGCTGCGCTCGCGGGGCATCCCGACCGAGGTGTCGCCGAGCGCGGCAAAGTTCGGCAAGCAGATCCGGTACGCCGAGCGGCGCCGCATCCCGTACGTCTGGTTCCCGGGCGCGGACGGCGCCGCCGACGAGGTGAAGGACATCCGTTCCGGCGAGCAGATCGTCGCCGCGGCGGGGGAGTGGACGCCCCTTCGGGAGGATCTCAAGCCGCTGGTGAGCTGAGCCGTGCCCCCTCCGGTCGGCCCGGTGTCGACGTCGCGGCCGGATGGTGACGCCGGCACTCGGGGCGGGCGGCACTGTTCCGCAGAAGAGACCGGCAGTAGGACGGCGGAGCGAGGCAGGGTGCGCCACAGCCCCGCCAGTCCTATTGCCGGCCTTTCCAAGCGGTGATGCGCGCAGACGCGCGGCCCGGGTGCGGCGATCCGCTGAGCCCCGGGCGCGGTGGTCGCTGGCTCTCTCGACGACCTCCGCACCCGGGGCGGCTTCAGCGACCCCGCCGGCCATAGCGTTTCGTGACCAGGCCGCGAGGTTCGGCGGCTGTGGGGCCGGTCAGGCGGCGGGGGACTCCAGGGGCAGCAGCAGGCAGCTGGAGGTGGCGTGGGCGACCAGGCGGGACCGCGCGTCGGTCAGCCGGGCCTCCGCCAGGGCGGTCCGGCGGCCGCTCTGCACCACGGTCCCCTCGCAGCGCAGCGTGCCGGAGTCGACGGTGACCGGTCGGAGGAACTTCACATTCAGGTCCAGCGAGGTGTAGCCGACGCCGACCGGCAGGGTGGTGTGCACGGCGCACCCGGCGGCCGTGTCGAGCAGCGTGGAGATCACCCCGCCGTGCACCGTGCCGAGCGGGTTGTAGTGGAACTCCTGAGGCACCAGCTCGACCACGACCCGGCCCTCGTCGGCCTCCATCCGGGCCATGTCGATCAGGTGCATCACCGGCGGGGCGGCCAGTTCGCCGGCGATCATCGCGCGGAGCAGTTCCAGCCCGCTGCGCCGGCCGATCTGCGCGGCGTTGATGCCCGGATCGGACCAGGAGAAGGTGCGGCTGCGCGCCGAATCCTGCGTCTGCGTCATGGACTCAGCCTGTCAACAGTTGCTGAGTCTGTCAATCAGACCTAGCCTCTCGGGCATGAGACCCGCGGCCCTGGACTGGTCGGTCGACAACTGCACCGTCGCCCGTGCGATGGAGATCCTCGGCGAGAAGTGGACCCTGGTGGTGCTGCGCGAGGTGTTCAGCGGGGTCCGCCGCTTCGACGACATGCGGGTGCGTACCGGCATTCCCCGGCAGGTGCTGACCAACCGGCTGGCCACCCTGGTCGACCAGGGGGTGCTGCGCCGCGAGCCGTACCGCGAGCCGGGCACCCGGCTGCGTCACGAGTACCGGCTGACCGCCAAGGGGCTCGACCTCTGGCCGGTGCTGGTCGCCGTGCTGGCCTGGGGCGACCGGTACCTCGCCGACCCGGAGGGTCCGCCGCTGAGCGTCGGGCACCGCGACTGCGGCGCCGAGATCCGCGTCGAACTGCACTGCGCCGCCGGACACCACGTCGCCGATCCACGAGACGTGATCCCCCGCCCCGGCCCCGGCGCCCACCCCCGCTGACCCCCCTACCTTCCCGCGATCTTGCACTTTCGGTCGCCGTTATGGGTCTGATGTCCCGGTTCGGGCCGACGGAAAGTGCAAGATCGCCGCTATGACGGGGCGGGGCGGGGACTACCAGGCGAAGCCGGCGGGGTAGGAGACGGCGGCGAGGACCTGTTGGCCGGTGGCGTTGGGGTGGAAGTAGTCCCAGCCGGAGAGCTGGGCGAGGGTGAACGGGTAGCCGAAGACGGCGTTGCCGTCGTGCTTGCAGTTCGACCCGTACGCCGTGCAGGCTGCCGCGAGTTGGCCGTTGAAGTCGATCACCCGCTGCCGGACGCGGTTGCGCCGGTCGACGTCCGCCTGGGCGGTGGAGGTCGGGTTGGCCAGGATGGACTGGCAGATGCCGAAGAGCGACCAGGCGGTGCGGGCGCTGCCGCTGTCCTTGCCGACCGACCAGAGCCGGTGGACGTCCGGGATGCTGATCACGAAGACCCGGGCGTTCGGCAGGCCGGTCTTGAGTCGGTTCAGGGCGGAGTCGATGTTCGCCCGGAAGGCGGCCACCGAGGTCATCGTCGACTCCGAGCTCGTGCAGGCGTCGTTCGCGCCGATCAGGATGGTGACGTAGCCGACCCCCTGGCTGACCGCGGTGCCGGCCTGGCCGTACAGGTCGGCGGACTTCGCCCCGGTGCGGGCGGCGTTGTTGTTGCGGCCGTTGATGCCCGGGCTGACCGCGCGGATGCGCAGGTAGTGGCTGTTCACGGTGGAGTAGTCGCCGGTGCTGAACGAACGGCTGGTGCAGTCGACGTACCACCCGCAGGCGTTGAAGCCGCGGGTGATGGAGTCACCGAGACTCGCCATCGAGGTCGGCGGCGGGCCGGGATCGGCCACGGCCGGGCTGGTGGCGAGCAGGACGAGGGCGGTGACGCCGGCGAGGGTGGCCAGCGTGCGTCGGACGAGGGTCATGGTGGCCTCCGGTTCACGGTTGCCGGATTGTGGCGGTGACCAGAGCGTATAGATGACCTTCTGTGTCCACAATGTTGCGCAGAGATTACGCCCGCCGGGAGATGAAATTCGGGCAAAGGGTGGCCTTGCTTACGATCTTAAATATGTGAATACTTGCCCTCGCTTGGTCATTTCCCCAGGTGGCTGAGTTGCCCCCGCCCCTGTCGCCGTGACAGGGCCCCAAACCCCCATCCGGGAGGCTGTTACATGCGACCCACAAGGTCAATGCTGCGCCGCGTCGTCACCGTCGCCGCGGCCGGAACTCTGGTCGCCGGCGTGCTGGCTGGCGCGCCTGCCCAGGCGGCACCCGCGTCCGCCTCACCCGACGCCGCGGCCGCCCTCGCCGAGCGGCTCGGCGACCGTGCCGCCGGCGCCTACGCCGACTCCGCCGGCAAGATGGTCGTCGCGGTGACCGACGCCGTCGCGGCCCGCCAGGTGGCCACCGCCGGCGCCACCCCGAAGATCGTCAAGCGCGGTGCCGCGGAGCTGAACCGGGCCACCGCCGAGCTGGACCGCTCCGCCGCGATCCCCGGCACCGCCTGGTGGACCGACGCGGCCACCAACCAGGTCGTCGTCTCCGTGGACAGCACGGTGACCGGCGCGAAGCTGGAGCGGGTCAAGGCCGCCGCCGCGCGTACCAACGGCGCGGTGCGCATCGAGGCCGAGGCCGGCGTGCTGAGCACCCGCATCTCGGGCGGCGAGGCCATCTACGCGCAGGGCGGCGGGCGCTGCTCGCTCGGCTTCAACGTGCGGGCCGGCAGCACCTACTACTTCATCACCGCCGGGCACTGCACCAACATCGCCACGAACTGGTACAGCAACTCGGCGCAGACCTCGCTGCTGGGCACCCGCGCCGGCACCAGCTTCCCGGGCAACGACTACGGCATCGTGCGCTACAGCAACCAGAGCGTCGTGCAGCCGGGCAACGTCTACCTCTACAACGGCACCTACCGTGACATCACCGCGTCCGGCAACGCGTACGTCGGCCAGTCGGTGACGCGCTCCGGCAGCACCACCGGTGTGCGCAGCGGCTCGGTGACCGCGCTCAACGCCACGGTCAACTACGCCGAGGGTCAGGTCCGCGGCCTGATCCGGACCACCGTCTGCGCCCAGCCGGGTGACAGCGGCGGCTCGCTGTTCAGCGGCTCCACCGCGCTCGGCCTGACCTCGGGCGGCAGCGGCAACTGCACCAGCGGCGGCACCACGTACTTCCAGCCGGTCGGTCCGGTGCTGAGCCGCTACGGCGTCAGCGTCTACTGATCCTCTCCCGCACCACCGACCTTGCTCCTCTGCCAGCGGGCCGCCGGATTCCTCCTCCGGCGGCCCGCCCGCCTGTCCGTGAGTGTTAACAAGGGGCCCTTCCTCTACCTCAGGCGTTAAGAGGGGGCCCTTCCTTACACCCGGGGAACGCGAGCGGGTGCGTGCTGACAGAATGCCGGGAGCAGAGACGTAGAGCAGACGAGGGAGACGCACGTCGTGATCCGTACCCATGACGCCGGCAGCCTGCGCGCGACGGACGCCGGCACCACGGTGACGCTGGCCGGGTGGGTGTCCCGCCGGCGCGACCACGGCGGGGTCATCTTCGTCGACCTGCGGGACGGCTCCGGCGTGGTCCAGGTGGTGTTCCGCGAGGAGGACGCGCACGCGCTGCGCAACGAGTACTGCGTCAAGGTCACCGGCGAGGTGACCCGGCGGCCCGAGGGCAACGAGAACCCGGAACTGCCCACCGGTGAGGTCGAGGTGACCGCGGCCGAGCTGGAGGTGCTCTCCGAGGCGGCCCCGCTGCCGCTGCCGGTGGACGACCAGGTGGTCGCCGGCGACGACATCCGGCTCAAGTACCGCTACCTCGACCTGCGCCGCAGCGGCCCGGCCCGGGCCATGCGGCTGCGCTCGCGCGCCAACCAGCTGGCCCGGACGGTGCTGCACGAGCGGGACTTCCTCGAGATCGAGACCCCGACGCTGACCCGGTCCACCCCGGAGGGTGCCCGCGACTTCCTGGTCCCGGTGCGCCTGCAGCCCGGCAGCTGGTACGCGCTGCCGCAGTCCCCGCAGCTGTTCAAGCAGCTGCTGATGGTCGGCGGCATGGAGCGCTACTACCAGATCGCCCGCTGCTACCGCGACGAGGACTTCCGGGCCGACCGCCAGCCGGAGTTCACCCAGCTCGACATCGAGATGTCCTTCGTCACCGAGGACGACGTGATCGACCTCGGCGAGGCGATCGTCGCGGCCCTCTGGTCCGACCTGGCCGGGTACGAGATCCCCCGCCCGATCCCGCGGATCACCTGGCACGACGCGATGGCGCGGTACGGGTCGGACAAGCCCGACCTGCGCTACGGCGTCGAGTTGACCGAGCTGACCGACTACCTGCGCGGCACCCAGTTCCGGGTCTTCGCCGGCGCGATCGACGCGGGCGGCTACGTCGGCGCGGTGGTCATGCCGGGCGGTGCGGCGCAGACCCGCAAGGAGCTGGACGGCTGGCAGGACTGGGCCAAGGCGCGCGGCGCGAAGGGGCTCGCGTACGTGGTGCTCGACGCCGAGACGGGCGAGGCGCGCGGGCCGGTGGCGAAGAACCTGTCGGCCGAGCACCTGGCCGGGCTGGCCGACGCGGTCGGCGCCAAGCCGGGCGACGCGATCTTCTTCGCCGCCAGTGCCGAGACCCGGGAGGCGCAGGAGCTGCTCGGCGCGGCCCGGATCGAGATCGCCCGGCGGTCCGGCCTGGTCGACGAGAGCGCCTGGGCGTTCTGCTGGGTGGTCGACGCGCCGATGTTCGAGAAGACGGACGAGGGTGGCTGGACGGCGGTGCACCACCCGTTCACCTCGCCGAACACCGAGTGGGTCGACCGGTTCGAGGAGGCGCCGGACCGGGCCCTGGCCTACGCGTACGACATCGTCTGCAACGGCAACGAGATCGGCGGCGGCTCGATCCGTATCCACCGGCGCGACGTGCAGCAGCGGGTCTTCGAGCTGCTCGGCATCACGCCGGAGGAGGCGCAGGACAAGTTCGGCTTCCTGCTGGAGGCGTTCAGCTACGGCCCGCCCCCGCACGGCGGCATCGCGTTCGGCTGGGACCGGGTCTGCATGCTGCTCGCCGGCGCCGACTCGATCCGCGAGGTGATCGCCTTCCCGAAGACCCGGGGCGGTTTCGATCCCCTCACCGGCGCTCCCACCCCGATCACCGCTCAGCAGCGCGCCGAGGCCGGCATCGATGCCAAGCCCAAGCCGCAGCAGGCCCCCCACACCGGCACCGCCGGCCCGGCCGCCCCGGTCGCCGACCCGACCTGATCCGTCCCTTATCGCTGTCGATCATGAAGTTGGCGGGGCTGCGCTTCGGCGTGTCGCCCCGCTAACTTCATGATCGGCGTAGTGGTGGGGAGGGGAGGGGAGCCGATGCGGCTGCTGGTGGTCGGGGGTAGCGGGTTTCTCGGGCGGGAGGTGTGCCGGCAGGCGGTCTCCACCGGGTGGTCGGTGGTGGGGACGTACCACTCGGGCTCCGTCGGGGTGTCGGGCGTCGAGGCGCGCCGACTCGACGTGACCGACCGGTCCGCCGTGCGGGCGTTGGTTCGCGCAACACGCCCCGACGCCGTGGTCGCCACCCCCTACCGGTACGCCGACTGGGCGGTCACCGCCGACGGGGCGGCGCACATCGCGTACGCCGCCGCCGAGGCGGGGGCGCGGCTGGTGCACATCTCCAGCGACGCGCTGCACGCCGGGCGCCCCGAGGCGTACGCCGACGACGAACCGCCCACCCCGGTCTTCGCGTACGGCGCGGCGAAGGCCGCCGCCGAGACCGCGGTGCGGGCGATCGACCCGGCCGCCGCGCTGGTGCGTACCTCGCTGATCCTGGGGGAGGGGAGTCCGCAGATCCAGCTCTGCCGGGAGGCCCTGGCGGGGCGGGCGGCTTTGTTCACCGACGAACTCCGCTGCCCGGTCGACGTCGCGGACCTCGCCGCCGCCGTGCTCGAACTGGTGCCGTCCGGCTACGCCGGGTTGCTCAACGTGGCCGGCCCGGACGCGGTCAGCCGGGCGGAACTGGGCCTGCTGGTGGCCCGCCGGACGGGCCTCGACCCGGCCGCCCTGAAGACCACCACCGCCGCCGACTCCGGCCTGGTCCGCCCCATCGAGGTACGCCTCGACTCCACGCGCGCCACCGGCCTGCTCCGGACCCGGTTGCGGGGCGCCACCGAACTGCTCTCTGCCTGATCCACCAGCGCGCCCTCGCCGGGGTGTCGCGCACCCGCTTCGGCCCGTCACGCACCCGCACATTTCCTATGCACAGAATTTGTGCATAGGAAATGTGCACAGCTATTGTGCATCCATGGGAGATGAGGAGAAGCGACCAGCTCCGCGGCAGGTCCGGATCGACCACCGGCAGGTCCGCGTCCTGGCGCACCCGCTGCGCACCCGGCTGCTCGGCGCGCTGCGGGTGGAGGGGCCGGCCACCGCCACCACCCTCGCCGAGCTGCTCGACACCAACACCGGCGCGACCAGCTACCACCTGCGCCAACTGGCCGAGGTCGGGTTGGTCGTCGAGGAACCCGACCGGGGCACCGGGCGGCAGCGCTGGTGGCGGGCCGCACACGACGTGACGAGTTGGGAGAACACCGACTTCGACGACGACCCGGACGCCCGGGCCGCGGTGGAGTGGATCCAGTCCGAGCAGGTGCGCCTCTTCGTCGAACACGCCGAGCGGTGGTTCGCCGTACGCGACCAGTGGTCACCCGAGTGGCGCGATGCGCTGGGCATGGGCGACGCCTTCATGACCATCCCGTCCACCCGCCTGAAGGAGCTCCAGGCGGAGCTGTGGCAGGTCCTTGAGCGCTACCGGGCCGAGGCCGACCCGGGCGAGCCCGGCACCGAGCAGGTGCTGGTCTTCTACGCCGCCCTGCCGCTGCTGACGGGAAAGAAGCGATGAGCGCCCTGTCCGTACGCCAGGTCCGGCACCGTTACCTGGTCCTGCACGGGCTGCGCTGGCTGCCGGTCGGGCTGATGATCCCGATTTTCATCCTGCTCATGCAGGAGCGGGGCCTGACCCTGGCCCAGATCGGCCTCGCCGTCGCCGCCCAGGGGGTGATGGTGCTCGCCCTGGAACTGCCGACCGGCGGGTTCGCCGACGCGCTGGGCCGCAAGCCGGTGCTGCTGGTGGCCAGCGCGGTCAACCTCGCCTCGGTGGCCCTGCTGGTGGTGGCGGACTCGTTCGCCCTGCTGGTCGCCGTCTGGGCGTTGCAGGGCGTGTTCCGCGCCCTGGACAGCGGCCCACTGGAGTCGTGGTACGTCGACAGCACCCTGGCCGCCGACCCGGACGCCGCGTACGAGAAGGGGCTCGGCCAGGGCGGCACGGTGCTGGGCCTGAGCATCGCGGCCGGCGCGCTGCTCAGCGGTGGCCTGGTGGCCCTCGGCCCGATCGGCCCGCTCAGCGCCCTCACCGTGCCGGTGGTGGCCGCGACCGTGTTCCAGGTGGTCTACCTGGCGGCGCTGGTGACCCTGCTGGTGGAGCAGCGGCCGGCGGCTGGGCCCGGCGCGCTGCGGGCCTCGATCCGCAGCGCCCCGCGGATGGTCGGCGAGGCGCTCGGCCTGCTGCGCCGCTCCCGGGTGCTGCTCGCGCTGGTGGCGGTCGAGCTGTTCTGGGGCTTCGGCATGGTCACCTTCGAGAACCTGCTGCCGGTCCGGCTGGCCGAGGTGGTGGGCGACGCCGACCGGGCCGCCGCCCTGCTCGGCCCCAGCAGCACCGTGGCGTGGCTCGCCTCCGCCGGCGGCGCGGCGCTCACCCCGCTGCTCATCCGCTGGCTCGGCGCCGCACCCGGTGCCGCCCTGCTGCGCATCGTGCAGGGGGCCACCGTGGTCGGCATGGCCCTGCTCGCCGGGCCGGTCGGGGTGCTGGTCGCCTTCTTCGCCTGCTATGCCGTGCACGGTGCCTCGAACCCGCTGCACATGGGGCTGTTGCACCGGCAGGTCGACGGCCCGTACCGGACCAGCGTGATCTCGGTGAACTCGATGGT
>NZ_JBFBAO010000017.1:22673-40315 GCF_040682255.1 Micromonospora sp. NPDC051296
GCCATGCCGGCCGCCGCCCTCGGCGGCGTGCTGCTCGGACTGATCGGCGACCGGGCCGGGGTGAGCACCGCGATGCTGGTGGGCGCGGTGGTGCTGGCCGTGGCCGCGCCGCTCTACCTGCCGGCCTGGCGGGCCGGCCGCGCCGCCGACGGTCAGCCGGGGCGGACCGAGGTGCCGGAGAAGGCGCCGGTGTAGCCGAGCCGCCGGTAGAGCCGGGTCCCCTGAGCCTGGGACCGGGCCGGCGATGGCTGGCGGAAGATCCACGGTGGAGATTGGCGAGCCGACCGATCGGGTACATCCCGCGCCGACCTACTGGAACCCCCACCGGAGGAACGCCATGCTCGCCATCGCCGCCGCCGCGGTTTTCGGCTTCGCCCTGCTGCTCGACCTGCTGGACACCAGGCTCGGAGCGCCGGACCTGTTCAACTGGAACACCCTGGTGCTGATCGGCCTGCTGCTGCTCGCGCTCCACCTGGCCGGCTTTCCCCGCCAGGGCGGTGGCCGCTGGTACCGGGGACGCCGTCCGGGTCGCGGCTGACCGAGAACGATCATCGCGGCTTCGGTCGGCGGCGCGATTCCGGCGTTGCCGACCGAGCCCGGTACTGTTCTCGTGATGGAGTCCGATGCCCTCTTCACCCTCGGTGAACCCGCCGCAGCGCCCAGTGCGCTGGCGGGTTCCGGTGGCGTCGGTGGCTTCACCGCGGTCGCGCCGGACGCGCCGCTGCCCGTCCGGATGCGCCCGGCCGACCTGGACGAACTGGTCGGCCAGGAACACCTGCTCACCCCCGGTGCGCCTCTGCGGCAGCTGGTCGCCGGCAACGCGCCGATGTCGGTCATCCTGTGGGGACCGCCGGGCAGCGGCAAGACCACCATCGCCCACCTGGTGGCCGGAGCCACCGACCGGCGTTTCGTCGCCATGTCGGCGCTTACCGCCGGGGTGAAGGACGTCCGAGCGGTGATCGACACCGCCCGGCGGCAGCGGCGCTCCGGTGGCCCGCCGACGGTGCTCTTCATCGACGAGGTGCACCGGTTCAGCAAGACCCAGCAGGATTCGCTGCTCGCCGCGGTCGAGGACCGTACCGTCACGCTGCTCGCGGCCACCACGGAGAACCCGTACTTCTCGGTCATCTCCCCGCTGCTGTCCCGGTGCGTGCTGCTCACCCTGCACCCGCTCGACGACGCGGCGGTCCGCGGCCTGCTGCGGCGCGCGATGACCGACGAGCGTGGCCTGGCCGGGGCGCTCACCCTCGCCCCGGAGGCCGAGGACCACCTCGTCCGCCTGGCCGGCGGGGACGTCCGCAAGGCCCTCACCGCGTTGGAGGCCGCCGCCGGCTCGGCCACCGCGTTGGGCAGCGGGCAGATCGACCTGGCCACGGCCGAGCGGGCGGTGGACACGGCGGCGGTGCGCTACGACCGCGCGGGCGACGCCCACTACGACGTGACCAGCGCCTTCATCAAGAGCATGCGGGGTTCGGACGTGGACGCCGCGCTGCACTGGCTAGCCCGGATGCTGGTCGCCGGGGAGGACGCGCGGTTCATCGCCCGGCGGCTGGTGATCTTCGCCAGCGAGGACGTCGGCATGGCCGATCCGAGTGCCCTCGGCGTGGCCACCGCCGCCGCCCACGCGGTGGAGTTCGTCGGCCTGCCCGAAGCGCAACTCAACCTGGCGCAGGCGGTGATCCACCTGGCCACCGCGCCCAAGTCGAACTCGGCCACCACCGCGATCGGCGCCGCTATCGCCGACGTGCGGGCCGGCCGGGGCGGCCCGGTGCCCCGCGGCCTGCGCGACGCGCACTACGCCGGCGCCCGGGGGCTCGGCCATGGCACCGGGTACCGCTACCCGCACGACGACCAGCGGGGCGTGGTCGTCCAGCAGTACGTGCCGGACGATCTGATCGGCACCGACTATTACCGGCCGAGCCAGCACGGCGCGGAGCGATCGGTGGCCACCCGGCTGCCGCTGCTGCGCCGGATCGTCCGTGGGCTGCCGGTCCCCGCCCGTGCGGAAGCGTCGTCGGCGGGCGGCCAGGCCGAGGCACCGACGCCGTCCGCAGTCGACGGCAGCCGGCAGCCGGCCGCGGACGCGGCGGATGAGGTCGGCGGTAGCGCCGACGGGAAGGGTCAACAGTGAAATCGTCGGAGCGACCGGAGGACGGCCCGGACGAACGGCGCGCCAAGGGCCGTCGTTGGGGCCGGGGCAAGGCTGAGGCCGCCCCGGAGGAGCCGGCTGCTGGCGAGGACTTCGGCTGGATCGACGACCTGCGATCGGCCAAGCAGCAACGCGGTGAGCTGGGTCCCGACGGTGTCGCGCTGGCACCGGATGCGCCCCCCGCAGCCCGCCCGGGCCCCGCGATGCCGCCCGGTCCCGCGATGCCGCCCGGTCCCGCGATGCCGCCCGGTCCCGCGATGCCGCCGGGCCCGGCGATGCCGCCCGGCCCGGACCGCCTCGGACAGGCACCGCCCGGCCGGCCCGGCCCGGCCCCCGCCGGCCGCTCCGCGCCGGTGCCGCCGGGTGCACCGGTCCCGCCCACGACAACTGGCGGCCGGGTGCCGGTGCCGCCGGGCCGTCCCACCGCGTCGGATCCGGCTGCCGGCCCGCCCGCCGCACCCCCGCTGCGCCGGAGTGCGGCCGAACCACCCCGATCCCGGCCGGTCGACGGCCCCTGGCCCGGCTCCCCGGCTCCCCGGCCGCTCGCCGGCCCGCCGCCGGCCGCCGGTCCCGGGCCCGCCGCCGGTTCCCGGCCGGCCGCCGATCCCCGGGAGCGACCGCCGGCGACCCCGCCGTATCCCGGCCCGCCGCCGGTGGCCGGTCCGCCCGTAGCCGGTCCGCCCGTAGCCGGCCGTCGCGATCACGGTGGCGCGCCGAACACCCCGTCCGGCGGCTGGCCACAGGCCGATGCCGGGGCGCCCGGCCGGCGGTCTCGGCCGGGCCCGCCCGCCGAACCGATCTCCGGTCCCCCGACCGGTCCCGTGCCCGGGATGCCGGCTGGTCCGGTCTCCGGCGCTCCGGTCGGCCCGGTCTCCGGGGCGCCGTCCGGCCCGACGTCCGGCCCGCCCGCACCACTCCGGACACCCGTCGGCCGGCCGGGCGGCGCGCCCGCCGGCCCTCGCCGGGCGGTGCTTACAAGGGGCCCTTTTTAACCGCGCGCCGCCCGCCTAGAGTGAAGGCGGCGACCGCGAGGTGGCCGGTGAGTCGACGGGAGGCGCAACCCGTCGGCCCCAGGCGCGACCGCGCCCACCGGTGCACCGTCGGGGCCGCCCGCATCCGGTCATCCCTCGCCCCGGCCACGCAGGTACGGAATCCCCATCACGACAGGGGAAAAGGACTGATGGCGCGACCGATCACGCTGTTCACCGGCCAGTGGGCCGACCTTCCGTTCGACGAGGTGTGCCGGCTCGCCGCCGAGTGGGGCTACGACGGCCTGGAGATCGCCTGCTGGGGCGACCACTTCGAGGTCGACAAGGCCCTGGCCGACGAGTCGTACGTCGACCGGAAGCGGGAGACGCTCGCCAAGCACAACCTCCAGGTCTTCGCGATCTCCAACCACCTGGTCGGCCAGGCGGTCTGCGACCACCCGATCGACGAGCGGCACCAGGACATCCTGCCCGCCCGGCTCTGGGGGGACGGCGAGCCCGAAGGGGTACGCCAGCGCGCCGCCGAGGAGATCAAGGACACCGCCCGCGCGGCGGCGAAGCTCGGCGTGAACACCGTCGTCGGCTTCACCGGATCGTCGATCTGGCACACCCTGGCGATGTTCCCGCCGGTGCCGCCGTCGATGATCGAACGCGGGTACCAGGACTTCGCCGACCGGTGGAACCCGATCCTCGACGTCTTCGACGAGGTCGGAGTGCGGTTCGCCCACGAGGTGCACCCGAGTGAGATCGCGTACGACTACTGGACGACGAAGCGGACGCTGGAGGCGATCGGGCACCGGCCCGCGTTCGGGCTGAACTGGGACCCGTCGCACTTCGTCTGGCAGGAACTCGACCCGGTCAACTTCATCTTCGACTTCGCCGACCGGATCTACCACGTCGACTGCAAGGACGCCAAGGTGCGGACCGGTGACGGCCGGCGTGGCCGGCTCGCCTCGCACCTGCCCTGGGCGGACATGCGGCGGGGTTGGGACTTCGTCTCCACCGGGCACGGCGACGTGCCCTGGGAGGACTGCTTCCGGGCGCTGAACGCGATCGGCTACGACGGGCCGATCTCGATCGAGTGGGAGGACGCCGGAATGGACCGGCTGGTCGGTGCCCCGGAGGCGCTCCAGTTCGTCCGCCGGCTCGCCTTCGACGCCCCGACCGCCGCCTTCGACGCGGCGTTCAGCAGCAAGGACTGAGCCGGCGAAGACCCGGGCGCCGGCCGCCGCGCCGGCCCCGGGCCCGCCCCTTGTCGCGTTGCGCCGGCTGCGCCGAGAGCCGCTCGGATCAGTCGGTGGCGAAGACGTGCTCGCTGGCCAACCGGGCCGCGCCCACCAGCCCGGCCCGGTCCGCCAGGTCGGAGAGGACGACCGGCATGGTGCCGGTGGCCTGCGGAGCCGACCGGCGGTAGACCACACCGCGGATCTCGGAGAGCAGGACGTGCCCGAGCCCGTCCGGCGCACCGCCGATCACCACGATGCCCGGGTTGAAGAAGCTGATCAGGCCGACGAGCACCTGACCGAGGCGGCGGGCGGCGTCGCGTACCAGCGACTGCGCGGCCGCGTCGCCGGCGGTCGCGGCCGCGGCGACGTCTGGCACGGTGAGCGTGCCCGCCGCGGTCAGCCGGCTGGCCAGCGCGGCGGAGCGGCCCGAGCGAGCCGCCGCCAGCGCCGCGCGGACCAGCCCGGCGTCGCCGGCGTACGCCTCCAGGCAGCCGACCTCGCCGCAGACGCAGGCCGGCCCGTCCTCGCCCAGCGGCAGGTGCGCGATGTCGCCCGCGCTGCTGGTCGCGCCACGGTAGAGCGTGCCGCCGAGGACCAGGCCGCAGCCGATCGCGGTGCCGAGCTTGAGGTAGAGGAAGTCGTCGAAGGTACGGCCGATCCCGGCGTGCTGCTCGCCGAGGGCGAGCACGTTCGCGTCGTTGTCGACCAGCGCCGGGCAGCCAAGCTCGGTGGCGAACGCGTCCCGGACGGGGAAGCGCTGCCAGCCGGGCAGGACGGCCGGTGCGATCGAGGTGTCGCCGTCGACCGGCCCGGGCAGCGCGACGCCGACCCCGGTGAGTTCGGTGACGCCCAGTTCGGCGCGGAGCTTCTCGACCAGGTCGACGGCCCGGCCGATCACCGGTTCGGGCCCGCCGCGTACGTCCGCCGGCTCGCCGGTCTCGGCGAGCACGTTCAGTTCACCGTCGGTGATCGCCACGGTGATCCGGTCCGCCGCGATGACCACGCCGCCGAAGCGCACCCCACCCGCGAGGCGCAGCAACGAGGACCGGCGCCCACCGCGCGAGGCCGCCGGCCCGGCGGTCTCGACCAGACCACGCGCGACGAGCCGCTCCAGCTCGGTGGTGAGCGTCGACCGGGACAGCCCCAGGGTGTCGCCCAGCTCCACCCGTGACCGGGGACCGTCGTCACGCAGCAGCCGGACCAGCCGTGCCTGCTGCGGGTTCTCCGGACGGATGAGTGTCATCACCATCACCTCCCGTCGACGAGTCTTCCATGGCGGTGTTACCGGCCTGTGGCCAGCAGGGGCCGCATCCGGTGACGGATGCGGCCCCTGGTGTCACGTCGGGTCGGTCAGCCCCACAGACCCGACCGTTTTGTCGAGTCCGTCAGCCCCGCAGACTCGACATGTGCTGGTAGCTCACCTCGGCGAACCGGAGCGAGCGGCCCGGGTCGGCGGTGCCGCCCGGCGCGGTGTCCTGCTCCCACATCGGGTTGTGGTAACC
Organism: Micromonospora sp. NPDC051296; assembly: GCF_040682255.1. NCBI lineage: Bacteria > Bacillati > Actinomycetota > Actinomycetes > Micromonosporales > Micromonosporaceae > Micromonospora > Micromonospora sp. NPDC051296. The sequence goes on from NZ_JBFBAO010000017.1 coordinate 28,537, forward strand.
CTTCGCGCCCATGTTGGCGAAGAAGTTGCCGTAGTCGATGTCGCCCTCGCCGAGCGGCGTCATCTCGTAGCCGTTGGTGAGAGCCGGGTTGCGCCGGCCGTCCTTCGCGTGGAACAGCGGGAACCGCTTGGTCCGGGTCGCCACCGTGGCCAGCGGGTCGAAGATGTTCGTCTGCGGGTTCCCGTCCGGGTCGGTGTAGGTGTGCCAACGGTGCTGGGCCACGTGCGCCCAGTAGATGTCCATCTCGAACCAGACGTAGTTCGGGTCGGTGGCTCCGAAGAAGTACTCGAGCTTCCGGATGCCCGAGGAACGGGTCGGCCGGCCCAGCGCGTCCAGCGGCCCGCTGTCGAGCAGGAAGTTGTACGCGGCGTCGTGGTTGTGCGTGTACAGCTTCAGCCCGCGGGCGGCAGCCATCTCGCCGAAGAGGTTCCACCGGTCCGCAGCGGCGTCCCAGTCGGCCTTGTAGTTGCTGTTGGTCGGGTCGCTGCCGGTGCCGATGTGCTGCATGCCCAGGATCTCGGCGGTGTCCAGCGTCCGCTCGAAGGCAGCGATGGTGTCCGGGGTGACCGTGCCGGGGATGGAGGCGTGCGAGCCGTTGGCGCGCAGACCGTTGTCGTCCAGGACCTTGCGGATCTCCTCGGGGGTGATCTGCCGACCCAGGATGCCCGTGCTCTGGCTGTAGCCGGCGAACTCGACCTCCTTGTAGCCGATCTCCGCGAGCCGGCCGAGCACGCGCTCGAAGCCGTACGGGACCCCGCTGGTGTCCGGGGCGGCGGAGATCCGGTCCCGGACGCTGTAGAGGATGATGCCCCGCTTGCCGGGCGGCACGAGCACGCCGTTCTTGGCTGCCGCCGGGGCGCCGAAACTGGCCGCGCCGACCGCCGCCGCGCCGGCGACACCGGCGAAGGTGCCGAGGATCCGGCGGCGGCTCATTCCATGCTGACTGTCACACATTTCAGCTGCCTTTCTCGGTGGTACTTCGGTGGGGTGGCCGGGGCCGCCGCAGCGGCCCCGGCCGGGTGGTGTTACGGGGTGATGCCGATGCCCGGGCCGTTGAACTGGACCCAGTTGAGGTTGCCGAATCCGCTGGCCGGACCGCCCGGAACGGTGGTGAACACGAGGTAGAGCCGGAACGCGCCGCCCGGGTCGGTGATCGGCGCGGTGGTGCTGGTGAAGACGTTGTTACCGGTGGTCGCGTTGACCGTGGCGGTGGTCAGCAGTGGTCCGGTCGGCGAGTCCTTCCGGAACTCGACGTTGAACCGCGGCTGCCCGGCGGTGGCGGCACTGCCACCGGAGGTACGCAGGGTGACCGACTGCATGTTCTTCAGGTCGATGGTGCCGTTGATCGCGATCCAGTCGCCCGGGTCGAGGCTGCCGCGCTGCTGCCCGCCGCCGGTGTCGGCGCTGTTGCCCACGGTGGTCCCGGACTGGTCCCGGGCGAACTCCGGCTGTTGCAGCTTGTCCTGGATGATCTGTTGCTCGATCGTGGTCAGGGCGGGCACACCGTTGGCTCCGTTGTCGGTGTACTCGGCGCTGATCACGCCGTAGATGTAGCCGCCGTGTGAGGCGTCGTCGGCCAGCGTGGGCAGTACGCCGGAGCAGCCGAACTGGTTCGCCTCACCGTGCCCGTGGTCGTCGTGACCGAGCACGAAGGTCACCTCGACCCGGCTGCAGTCGATCTGGCCGTCCTCCGGGTCGGTGACCGTCACCGACCAGGGGATGTCGTCGCCCCAGCTGAAGAAGCCGCCCTCGATCGGAACGTTCACCTTGATCGTCGGTGCCGTGTTGCCCACCGTGATGGTGGTGTTCGCCGACGCGGTCTTGCCGCTGGAGTCGGTCACCGTCAGTCGCGCGGTGTAGACCCCGTTGGCGGTGTACGTGTGCGTCGGGTTCGGGTCGACGGAGTCGATGGTGCCGTTGCCGTCGAAGTCCCAGGCGAACGAGATGGAGTCCGCCGGGTCCGGGTCTCGCGACCCTTCGCTGGAGAACGCCACCGTCAGCGGCGCGTGCCCGTTGGTCGGGGTCGCGTTCAGCACCGCGGTCGGCGCCCGCAGGCCCTTCACGTAGCTGAACTTCACCATCGCCGCATCCGGGTTGATGTTGAAGAACCCGTCCCCGTACGTCAACAGGTAGAAGTTGCCGTCCGGGCCCCACATCATGTCCATCGGGTTGTCGCAGAGGAACGGCCGGGCCGGTGTGACCGGGCCACCCCCACAGCTCAACAGGTCATTGATCTTCAGGATCTCACCCTGCGAGTCGAGCCGGACCTCCCGGAGGTAGTCCCGAGTGAACTCGCCGAAGAAGATCGAGCCGTCGTAGTACGCGGGGAACTTCGTCTCCGACCTCAGCTCCGGGTCGTAGTCGTACTTCGCCGCGCCGTGCGGACCCACACCACCGGTGCCGAGTTCGGGGAAGAGCACCGGGCAGGTCTGGGTCGGGGTGGACAGGTAGGACTCCGGACACGGGGTCGGGGCCTGGAACGAGTACCAGAGCTCCGACTTCTCCACCGCTGGCAGGTCGACCAGGCCGGTGTTGTGCCGGGAGGTGTTCTTCGGCGCCGCGCAGTCGAACGGCGCGATCGGCGAGATCGGGCTGGTGGTCCAGTTCATCTCGAAGTACGGCAGGTTCGGCTGCACGCACATCGGCCAGCCGTAGTTCGACGGCTTGTCGACCACCATCATCCGCCCGGTGCCCGCCGGCCCTCGGCCGACCGCGGCGGTCGAGGAGTCGGGGGAGTAGTCGGTGATGTAGGCGACGTCGTCCTTGTCCAGAGTGATCCGGAACGGGTTCCGGAAGCCCATCGCGTAGATCTCCGGGCGGGTCTTGTCACCCGGGTAGTCCGCCTCGGGGAACAGGTTCCCCTCGGGGATGGTGTAGCTGCCGTCCGACTGCACGTTGATCCGCAGGATCTTGCCGCGCAGGTCATTGGTGTTGGCGGAGCTGCGTCGGGCGTCCACGAACGGTGCCTGGTAGACGCCGGTGGCGCTCACCGAGTCGTTGTGCGGGGAGAAGCCGCCGGAGCCACCGCCGCCGGCCGGGGTGTCGTCCCCGGTGACCAGCCAGAGGTTGTTCTCCGAGTCGAAGGCGATGTCGCCGGCCACGTGGCAGCAGGCGCCCCGGTCCACCGGCACCTGCATGATCTTCTGCTCGCTGTCCACATCGAGCGAGGGGTTCTCGCCGTCGATGAACTTGTAGCGGGAGAGCTGGAAGTAGCCCTTCCACTGGTCCCATGCGGCCGGGTTGGTGCTGGTGGTCGGCGCGCCGCCAGTGGGGGTGTTCAGCGGTGGGGCGTAGAACAGGTAGACCCACTTGTTGGTGGCGAAGTCCTTGTCGATCGCCGGGCCGTACATCCCGTCCTCGCTGTGCGTGTAGACCGGGATCTGGGCCAGCACGGTCGTCCGGTTGCCGTCCGGGTCGTGCAGCCGGACCCCGCCGCGACGGTCGGTCTGGATGACCCGCCCGTCGGGCAGCACGTCGAAGCCGATCGGCTCGTTGACGTTGGGCTGCGCGCCGATGACGGTCATCTGGTAGTTGGCCAGCACCGTCGCGCCGCAGTCGCCGTCCGTGGTGCCGGACGCCCACTGGATCGCCCCGCCGAGGTGGGCCCGCAGGTCGGCACTACGGAAGCTCTGCGGGGTGGCACCGAGTCCGGTGTAAAACGAGCGGCCGCCCTGGTAGTCCTTGCACCAGGTGATCGGGTGGTCGAAGCCCATGGTGCCGCCGCTGTACGACTTCTCGTCCACTGTGGCCAGGACGTGCGAGACGCCCCGTACGTTGGCCGCGAAGTTGTACCACCGGTCGGTCGTCTTCCACCGCTCGGGCAGCGTGGCCGAGGCCGGGTGCACCCGGTCGGCCACGGTCACCGTGGCCTCGCCGGTCGCCGTGGCCGAGCCGACGGCGCGGGTGCCGAGGAGGTTGTCGAGGAAGGTCCAGCCCGGCTCCGCCTCGATCGCCGAGTGCACGGCGACGAAGCCGCCGCCGTCGCGGTAGTACTGCTCGAACGCCGCGCGCTGGGCGTCGTTCAGCACGTTGCCGGAGGTGTTCAGGAACACCACCGCGCGGAACTGCTTCAGGTGCGGTTCGTCGAACTTGCGGGCGTCGTCGGTGACGTGCACCGAGAACCGCCGGTCCTGGCCGAGTTGCTTGATCGCGTCGACGCCGGCGGCGGTGGCGGGGTGCGTGCCGTCCGCCGACCGGGTGAAGACGAGCACCTTGTACTGGATGCCGTTGCTGTTCGGCGCCGGCTCGCCCGACACGGGCGCGGCCTGCACCGGGGCCGCCTGCTGCGGTTCGGTCGCGACCAGCGTCGCGCCGACGAGGGTGAGAAGACTCAGGTAGGTGAGGGCCCTTCGGCCTATGGATCTACGCATCGAACCTCACTTGATCGGTCAGGTCCGCCTCGGCAGCGGTGTGACGCCGAGGTGGTGGGGGGATACCTACGAGCCTGGCCAGGTCTAAGGAGGACGATATTTGTGACCGACATCAAAGAAAAGGGGTTGACGGCAGAAGTTCTTGATGAACCCGCTCGACTTTTGCTCAAAATCGGAGAAAGTCCCCTCGCGGTCGGACTGTTCTCCCCGTGACGTGCGCGGACAGCGACGGGCCCGGCCGCCAAGCTGGCGGCCGGGCCCGTCGGGTCTGGCTAGAGCGTGCTGCCGTTCGTGCCGGAACTTGACGGCTTGCTGCGGGGGGTGGCCGACGTCGAACTGGTCGGCGCGCTCGACGAAGTGGACTTCGCACCGGCCGTGGCCGGCGTGCCGGCGAAGGCATCGTCGGCGGGGGTGAGCCCGTGCTTGCCGTTCTGGCCCAGCCGCTCGCCCAGTTTGGAGTGGCCGAGCTTGTCCTTGCCCTCGTGGTAGAGCCGGCTCGCCTGGGCCTGCGCGACCCCGGCCGCCTCCTGGACGGTCGGGTGGTCGAGCACCTTGCGGCCCCGGACCACCAGCTCTTCGTACTTCTCCCGGCCGGCTCGGGCGCCCAGGACGAACCCTGCAGCCAGCCCGCCAAGGAACATGATCTTTCCGCGCATGGCGGCTCCTCTCGTACCTGACGCGCCGTCGTACCGCCCAGCGGGCCTCCGTGGGCGGGACCGACCAGTTCGCGCCTGCGTCCTGTCGTCGGCAGCTAACTACCCATCCTGCTCTCCGCTCATACCTCCTTGTGCCGCGATGGCGATTTGTCCGCGGAATCCGATTGCCGAGACCCGTGCCGGGGTGGGTAACCCCCTGGACCAAGACCCCCCGGAGTCCTGTACTCTTGTGCCCGTCGCACGGCGCGGAGAGATCCCACCGGGCGATGATGCGGTCCCCCGTAGCTCAATTGGCAGAGCAGCCGGCTGTTAACCGGCAGGTTTTTGGTTCGAGTCCAAACGGGGGAGCTCTCTTCATCATGACGCCCACCGGCAAGCCGGTGGGCGTTCGCCGTTGCCCCACAGCTGCGTCGACGTCCGGCGCGGGCAGCGCGATCAGGTGCGAAATCGGGATCCCGGCGGCGAAGATGATCACCTATCATCCTCGCCATGCCCGCACCCCTCCCGCCGCCGGACTTCGCCGCCGCAGCGGCGTACGCCCAGGTCAGCACCGCCCGCGCGGCGCTGGCCGCCGGCGACTGGCCGGCCCTGCGCGCGCTCGTCGACGCGCAGGACCCGCACGGCCGGACATTCCTGGTCGACCACGTCGGCGACGGCCCGGAGGTCGGGGACTTCCTCCAGCGGGTGTACGCCGAACAACCCGAGGACCCGCTGGCCGGGACGATGCTCGGGGCACACCTGATCCACGCCGGCTGGCGGATCCGGTCGGGTCTGCGGGCCCAGTACGTCAGTCGGGAGCAGTTCGCCCAGTTCTTCGATCACCTGCGCCGGGCCGAGCAGGTGCTCATCGACGTCACCGCCCGCCACCCCGAGGAGGTGGCGGCCTGGACGCAGCGGGTCACCAGCGCCCGCGGGCTGGAGGTCGGTCAGGCCGAGGCCCGCCGCCGCTACGACCGGCTCGCCGCCCACGAGCCCCACCACCTGCCGGCGCAGACGCAGCTGCTACAGCAGTTCTGCCCCAAGTGGAGTGGCACCTGGGAGAAGACCCACGCGTTCGCCCGCGAGTGCGCAGAGGCGGCTCCGCCCGGCGCACCCAACGCGGTACTCGTCGTGGAGGGGTACCTGGAACAGGCCCTCGATCACGGAAACGTGCCCGCCGCGGGCGAGTTCCTGCGCCTCCCGCAGGTGCGCGGCCAGATCTACGACGCGGCGCAGCGCTCGATCTGGCATCCCGACTTCCGCCACGGCTGGGGTTGGGTGTCGGTGCGCAGCGTCTTCGCCCTGGCGTTCTGCCTGATGCACGAGTGGACTCCGGCGGCGCAGCAGTTCGCGGCGCTCGGCAACCTCGGCGACGACTGGCTGTTCGACTACCTCGGCGACGGGCCGAAGGAGTTCCAGCGGTTCCGCGACAAGGCGTACGCGAAGGGAGGCCGGCCATGATCCAGCAGCTGGAGACCGACGGGGTGCCGACGCTGCTCGCCCCCACCGGCGGGCCGATGCGCGCCGGGCTGACCTTCCGGGTCGGCACCGCCGACGAGACCCTCGCCCGGCATGGCATCACCCACCTGCTCGAACACCTCGCCCTGGCCCCACTGGGCACCGCCGACTACCACTTCAACGGCGCCACCGCGCCGATCTTCACCACCTTCCACATGCAGGGCTCCGAGCAGGACATCGCCACCTTCCTCACCGCCGTCTGCGCCAACCTCACCGACCTGCCCACCGCTCGCCTGGAGGTGGAGAAGGACATCCTGCGCACCGAGTGGAGCAGCCAGGGCGGCGCGGCCAGCGACGACATCGCGCTGTGGCGGTACGGCGCGCGCGACTTCGGGCTGAGCAGCTACCCCGAATGGGGGCTCGCCCGGCTCACCGCCGAGGACCTGCGCGAGTGGGCCGCGCGCTGGTTCACCCGGGAGAACGCGGTGCTCTGGATCGCCGGCGACCGGGTGCCCGAAGGGCTACGGCTGACCCTGCCCACCGGCACCCGGCAGCCCGTACCGGCCGCCTCGTCGGCGTTGCCCACCACCCCGGCGTACTTCGTCGAGGGCTCCCGGGCGGTGGTGCTCGACGCGGTGGTGCGGCGACGGGCCGCCGTCGGCGTCTTCGCCGACGTGCTGGAGCGCGAGCTGTTCCGCGCGTTGCGCCAGGACGCCGGCCTCTCATACACCACGACCACCGGGTACGAGCCGCGCGGCGACGGCCAGGTCACCCTGCGGGCCATCGCCGACGCACTCGCCGAAAAGCAGGACGCGGTGCTCGGCGGCTTCATCGACGTGCTGGCCAAGCTCCGGGTCGGCCGGATCGAGCAGAGCGATCTCGACGCCGCGGTCGCCAAGCGGGTCGAGATGCTGGCCACCGCCGAGGTCGACGCCGCCCGACTGCCGGACTACGCGGTCAACCTGCTCACCGGCCAGCGCAACCTCGGCCTCGACGAGCATCGCGCCGAGCTGAAGGCGGTCACCCTCGCCGAGCTGCACGAGGTGGCCCAGGAGGTGTGCGCCTCGGCGCTGCTGATGGTGCCGGACGGCAGCCGCGCCGACTGGGCCGGCTTCACCCCCGCCCCCACCTCCTCGGAGACGGTCGCCGCCGGCACCACCCATTACTCCCGGGACGACGACGGCCGGCTGCTCATCGGCCCGGAAGGGGTGAGCTACCTCGGCGGCGGGGGACAGCTCACCGTCACGTACGCCGAGTGCGCCGTGATGCTCGCCTGGCCGGACGGGGCGCGGCAACTGATCGCCCCCGACGCCATCGTGCTGCACATCGAGCCGACCCTGTTCGACGTGCACCCCGCGGCGATGAACGTGATCGACGCTGGAGTGCCGGCCGACCGGCGGGTCGCGATGCCGCCCCGCGACCCGGAGACCATCCCGCAGCCACGCGCCGTACGCGAGATCCGCGAGTACCTCGCCCGGCCCAAGCGTGCCTGGTGGGAGGTGCTGCTGATGGTGCTCAGCGGCCTCGCCACCCTCACCGTCGGCGGGTTCAGCCTGCTGCTCGCCATCGGCATGTTCGTCGACCCCGAGCTCGACGGCGAGACCTGGATGTGGGGTGTGGTCGCGGTCGGCTGGCTGCTCACTGTTATCCTCGCGTTGCCCATCGTGCTGCTGACACGAGGGCGACGCCGGTGAGGAAGGCCGTCGACGCTGGCCGGTGATCGACCGGACGGGATAAGATCCGGCCCGGTGCCGGGGCGGTAGCTCAGCCGGTTAGAGCAGGGGACTCATAATCCCTCGGTCGCGGGTTCGAGTCCCGCCCGCCCCACCAACAGCCCGTCGAGTTGTAGCCGGCGGTCACGCGAGAGGCCCAGGGTCGTGGCGGCCTGAGGGGCCGAGTTCGAGGAACAGCTCGTGGCGATCAGGATCCACGCGCCCGGACCACCCGCGATCGTTCCGGCACTGTTGATCACCTCGTCCACCCAGCCGTCGAAGCGCAACCTGATCAGCGCGATGTGGACTCCGGCGCCGAGTGGCCCGTTCTGAAGTCCCACGGTATTCAGCGTTGCTATCTACCGGTACCTAGTGTTACCGTCTACTGGTAGTCAGCGTCGTTGAGTAGCGAGGGGATGATGGCATGGGCAACCAGATGACAGAGATGCTGAAGGGCACTCTCGAGGGCATCGTCCTGGCGATTCTTTCCCGCAGATCCGCATACGGCTACGAGATCACCGCCTGGCTGCGCGACCGCGGATTCTCGGACATCGCGGAAGGCACCATCTACGCGCTGCTCGTCCGCGTCGAGCAGCGCGGGTTCGTGGACGTGGCGAAGGTTCCCTCCGAAAAAGGGCCCCCGCGGAAGGTGTATTCGCTCAACGCGAAGGGGCGAGACCAACTCGCCGAGTTCTGGAGGACGTGGAGCGTCCTCGTGGAACGCATCGAGCAACTCCACCACAACGACAACAAGCACGACGAAGGAGCATGAGCATGGCTGCGAAGTGGATCGAGACGCTCGTCGGGTCGCTTGAGCAGAAGAAGCAGTACAAGCAGCACATGGCCCGAGTCGAGGCCCTGCCGGAGCCCTATCGCAGCGCGGCCAAGGCTCTTCAGCGGTACTTCATGTACCACGGAGGCATCCTCGACGGCGAAACGCTCATCACGATGCTCGGCGACTTCGTCGACCTCTGGGAGCGTGCGGTCGCCGACGGAACGCCGGTCCGCGCAATCGTCGGCGACGACCCCGTCGAGTTCGCCGAGACGTTCGTGCAGGCGTACTCCGGCAAGCAGTGGATAGACAAGGAACGCGAGCGCCTCCGGAAGGCGATCGACGCCGGCGACAACGGCGAGGAGAAGAGCGCATGACCACCAAGATGCGCGAACCCGCAATCAGGGTGCGGGCCATCACGAAGTCCTACCAGGACCTGCACGTGCTGCGGGGCGTCGACTTCGACGTGGCAGCCGGGAGCATCTTCGCTCTGCTCGGCTCGAACGGCGCCGGAAAGACCACGCTGGTGCGGATCCTGTCGACGTTGCTGAAGGCGAACACCGGCACCGCGACCGTCCACGGCTTCGACATCGCCTCGGCCCCGGGCGACGTACGCAAGTCGATCAGCCTGACCGGCCAGTTCGCCGCAGTCGACGAAGTGCTCACCGGCCGGGAGAATCTGGTTCTGGTCGCGAAGCTCCGCCACCTGAAGAACCCGGGTGCGATCGCCGATGACATGCTCGCCCGTTTCTCGCTCACTGATGCCGGGAACCGCCGGGCGGCGACGTACTCGGGCGGCATGCGCCGGCGGCTGGACATCGCGATGAGTCTTGTCGGCAACCCGCCGGTCGTATTCCTCGACGAGCCGACCACTGGCCTCGACCCGCAGGCCCGCATCGAGGTCTGGCAGACGGTGAAGCAGCTCGCCAAGGATGGCACGACAATCCTGCTGACCACCCAGTACCTCGACGAGGCTGAGCAACTAGCCGACCGGATCGCGATCCTGCACAAAGGCAAGATCATCCAGAACGGCACTCTCGCCGAGCTGAAGCAACTCCTCCCGTCCGCCAAGGTCGAGTACGTCGAGAAGCAGCCGACCCTCGAGGACGTCTTCCTCGCCCTCGTTGGCGACACCAGTGACACCGCCGACAAGGCAGCCATGTTCGCAGGAGAGGAATCCCGATGACCGCCCACGTCCTCAGCGACACCGGAACCCTCACCGGCCGCTCCCTGCGTCACATCATCCGCAGCCCGGACACCATCATCACCACAGCGGTCACCCCGGTCGCGCTGATGCTGCTCTTCGTGTACGTGCTAGGCGGAGCCATCAACACCGGATCCGACGAGTCGTACATCAACTACATGCTCCCGGGCATCCTGCTCATCACGATCGCATCCGGCATCGCCTACACGGCGTACCGCCTGTTCCTCGACATGCAGGGCGGCATCTTCGAGCGCTTCCAGTCGATGCCGATCCCACGACCCTCCGTGCTCTGGGCGCATGTCCTGACCTCACTCGTCGCCAACCTGGCCTCGATCGTGATCGTCACAGGCGTCGCGCTGATCATGGGGTTCCGCACCGGCGCATCCGTAGCCGACTGGCTCGCCGTCGCCGGCATCCTGATCCTGTTCACCCTCGCCCTCACCTGGATCGCCGTGATAGCGGGCCTGTCCGCCAAGACCATCGACGGCGCGAGCGCCTTCAGCTACCCGCTGATCTTTCTGCCCTTCATCAGCTCGGCGTTCGTCCCCACCGACTCGATGCCCGGCCCGGTCGCGTGGTTCGCCGAGAACCAGCCGGTGACGTCCATCGTGAATACTCTCCGCGCGCTGTTCGCGCAGCAACCCGTCGGCAACGACATCTGGATCGCCCTCGCCTGGTGCGCCGGCATGCTCGTGGCCGCCTACGCCGCCGCGACAGCGATCTACCGCAAGAAGATCAGCTAGCCGATCGCAAGAAGACCGCGCCGCATCCACATGGATGCGGCGCTGTCCCCTGCGCAGGTCTGTGACCTGCGCCCGGTTTCGATCAGATCGGCCAGCCGGAGCCGCCGCGGTCGACACGGGCCGGCTACAGGTCATCGTCGGCCAGGTCGGCCTCGACCAGTTGCCGTTCCTGTTCGGTCAACGGGCGTTGCGGCGCCTCGGCCGGCGTTTGGAACCTCTCCCGATGCCGTTGCGCGGCTTCGCCGACGAGAGTCGCGAGTTCGCGTCCGGCGAGGGCGCGCTGCTCCGCTTGCGCGCTGTCCCGCCAGGGCCGCCTGGAGTACTGGTCGAGCGACCCCTCTTCGACCAACTCGCCCCAGATCAGGATCTGCCAGGCGAACTGCGGGAGGTCGATCTCGTCGGTGGTGTGCACGGTCGGCAGCGTGACGCCGTCGGCCTGTAGCCGCTTGCGGACCGCGCCCAACTCCTCCAGCAGCGTCCCGCCGTTGTCCGGATCCAGCAGGTTGGACAGCCTGGTACCGACGATCACGTTGAGCGGCGCGCCGCGCTGGGCGGCCCGTACGCCTTCGTCGCGCAACCGGCTCCGCTCGGTCGGGTCGTCGGTCAGCTCGGCCAGGCGGCCGGTCACCCCACCTTCGACGGCCACGTTGCCACTGGCTTGGGCCAGTGCGCGGGCCGCGAGCAGGCTGTGCCGCTGGCGACCGCGGTCGGCGCGGGCGTTGGCGACCTCCTGCAACACGGCGGCGGTCGAGGTGAGATCGCCGCTGGCGTACCGGATCCGGGCGCCGATCAACAGGTTGGCCAGCCGCTCCGTGGCCGGTGCCCCGGGTACGGTGCTGAGGATCTCGTGGGCCCGCGCGAGCAGGCTCTCGTCGCCGCCTTCCT
>NZ_JBFBAO010000018.1:0-39837 GCF_040682255.1 Micromonospora sp. NPDC051296
GAGGAAGCCGGCGTAGACGACATCTACGCCAGCCCGGCCCACCCGTACACCAAGGGTCTGTTGGAGTCGATCCCGCGCCTGGACTGGGCAAGCGTGGCGGCGTCGACGTCCACCGAATCTCCGGCGGAGTGGGTGACCCCGTTACTGTCGGTCCATTCGCTGCGCAGCATGACGTACACCATGGAGCAGTCCCCCTGATCAAGCAGTCAACTATCGGTTGCCTGAATCTAGCCGTTCGAGACACGCCGGGCCGCCCGGTGGAGTGTCCGCAAGCCAACAGCCCGGTACCCGACAATGCGCCGGGCAGGAATACTCGACCCTGCGCCCCCGGGCGACGGGGGCCCGCCAGTGGAGGGTGTCATCGCCGCGCAGTGTGACCGCTGTGGACGCACCGCCGCCGACGGCGACCGCTTCTGCGGTGGCTGTGGCACGGAGCTCGGTGCCGTCTGTCCACACTGCCTGCGCCCACTCGCCCCGGACGTGGCCTTCTGCACCTCGTGCGGTGCGCCCCGGGCCGGCACCGACCGCCCGTCGGTCATCCCACAGGAGGACCGCCGCCGGGTCAGTGTGCTCTTCGTCGACCTGATCGACTTCACCCCGTACGTCGAGCGGGCCGACCCGGAGCTGGTCCGCGGCCTGCAGACCGGCTTCTTCTCGGCCGCCCGGCGGGTGGTCGGCCAGTACGGCGGGGTGGTGGAGAAATACATCGGCGACGCGGTGATGGCGCTGTTCGGCGCGCCGGTGGCCACCGAGACCGACGCGCTGCGCTGTGTCCGGGCCGGGCTGGAGCTGCAACGGGTGCTGACCCGGTTCACCCCCACCGGCACCGACGGGCTGCGCTTCCGGGTCGGCGTGGCGACCGGCGAGGCGCTGGTCGACGTGGCCGCCGCCCGCGACGGCGGGCAGGCGATCGTCGCCGGCGACGTGGTCAACACGGCCTCCCGGTTGCAGTCCGTGGCACCGCCCGGCGGGGTGCTGGTCGACGGCACCACGCACGCGCTGACCCGGGACGCCATCCGCTACGAGGAGCAACCCCCGGTCACCCTGCGCGGGCGTTCGGCACCGACGGAGGTGTGGCTGGCCCTGGCCGCGGTACGCCAGCAGCCCACCGACCGGGAGCCGGACACCACCCCGCTGATCGACCGCGAGCACGAGCTGGGCATGCTGGTCAACGCCCTGCACCGCAGCCTGCGCGACCGCCGGCCGCAGGTGGTCACCGTCTTCGGCCGGGCCGGTATCGGCAAGAGCCGGCTGGTACGCGAGCTGCACCGGCACACCGGCCGGCTGGTGGACGAGCCACTGACCTGGCGTACCGGGCGGTGCCCGCCGTTCGGCGAGAACGTCACGTTCGCCGCGCTGGCCGACATCGTCAAGGCCGAGGCGGGCATCCTCGACACCGACCCGGCCGCCAGCGCCGCGCAGCGGCTCGCCGCCGCCGTCGGCGAGCTGGTCGGCCCCGGCGAGCGCGACCGGGTCGCCGACGCGCTGCGTCCACTGGTCGGCCTGTCCGGCACCCCGTTGCCGGCCGAGGAGGCGGAGTCGGCGTGGCGGCGCTTCCTGCTGGCGCTGGCGGCCCGCCGCCCCACCGTGCTGGTCTTCGAGGATCTGCACTGGGCCGACGACGCGATGCTGCGCTTCGTGGAGCTGCTCGGCGCGGCGGCCCGGGACGTGCCGCTGCTGCTGCTCTGCACTGCCCGCCCCGAGCTGGTCGACCGGGATCCGAGCTGGGCGGGAACCATCACCGGCTCGGTGACGATCACTCTGCCGCCGTTGCGGGACACCGGCATCGCCGCGTTGTACGCGCACATGTTCGGCCAGGCCGCGTTCTCCGCCGACCTGCTGAGCCCGCTGATCGAGGTGGCCGGCGGCAACCCGCTCTACGCCCACGAGTACGTCCGGATGCTGATCGAGCAGGGCGCGCTGCGCCAGTCCGGGCGGGGCTGGTCGCTGGACAAGCACCTTGACCTGCCCATGCCGGAGAGCGTGCACGCGGTCATCGCCAACCGGGTCGACCTGCTCGACGCGAAGGACCGGGCGGTGCTGCTGGCCGCGGCGGTGGTCGGGGTGCAGTTCTGGCCCGGGGCGGTGGCCGCCGCGGTCGGGCAGCCGGTCGAGTCGGTCGAGCGCGCGCTGCGCCGGCTGGAGCAGCGGGACTTCGTCCACGAGCAGAGCGCGTCCACGATGGCCGGTCAGCCGGAGTACCGCTTCCGGCACGTGCTGGTGCGCGACGTGTGCTACCAGCGACTGCCGCGGACCGAGCGGGTGGCCCGGCACGACCGGACGGCCGACTGGCTGGACACGCTGTCGCAGAGCCGGGACACCGACCTGGCCGAGGTGCTGGCCCACCACCGGTGGGCGGCCCACGAGATCGCCCGCTCGCTGGGCATGGAGACCCGCCGCTACGCCGGGCCGGCGCGGGCCGCGCTGCACCGGGCGGCCCGCCGGGCGTACGCGCTGCACGGGCTGGACGCCGCCGCCAGTCACGCCGGCCGGGCCCTCGGGCTGGCCGACGACTCCGACCCGGTGGGTCGGCTGCAACTGGAACTGCTCAGCACGGAGATCTCGTTCTACCGGGACGGCAACGCGTTCCTCTCCGGCGGCGGGCCGGAGCAGGTGCAGGCGCTGGCCGACCGGCTACTGGCGTACGGCGACGAGGCGTGCGCGGCACGTGCCTGGACGCTGCTCGGTCAGACCGCCTGGCTGCGGGCCGACCGGAAGGCCGCGCTGGCCTGCCTGGACCGGGCGGTGCGGCTGTTCGAACCGCTGCCGGACAGCGCCCAGAAGGCGGACGCCTTCGCCGAACTGGGCCGGCTGCACATGCTCAACTACGAACGGGACCCGGCGGTGGAGGCGGCCGACACGGCGGCGGAGATCGGCGAGCGGCTCGGGCTGACCGAGACCCGCACCAACGCCCGGATCACCGCGGCCACCGCCCGCTACCAGGCCGGCGACCGGTCCGGCCTGGACGAGCTGTACGCCATCGTCGAGTTCAGCCGGGCCGGGCAGCTGCTCGCGCTGCCCCGGGCCACCCAGAACCTCGCCTACGCGGTGCGCGAGGAGGGCGACTGGTTGCGCTCCGACGCGCTGCTCTCGGCGGCCCCGGCCCGCACCGCGAGCGGGCAGACGCTGACCACCAGCTACTCCGGTGAGGCGATGCGGGCCTGGTTCGAGGGGGACTTCGGCCGGCTGCTCGCCGCCGCCGAGGCGTTCGTACACACCCCGACCGGCAGCTGGGACATGCAGGTCCGTGGCCTGCGGTCCTGCCTGCTGGTGCTGCGCGGCCAGCCGGTGCCGCCGCCGGGTTCGGGCACCCCGCCGGCCGTCGCGGCCGGTGCCGCCACCCCGCCCCGCGGCACAGCGGACGCCGGCCCCACGCCACTCGGCGCGACGGAGGTTGCGTCGCCGCGCGACGACGTGGCCGCCGCGTTGGACACCGCCCGGCGCAGCGGCTTCCACCGGCTGCACTGGACGATGCTGGCGATGGGCGCGCTGTGCCGGGCGGTGCAGGGGCGTACCGACGAGGCCGCCGCATTGGTCGACGAGTTGGCCGAAGCGTGGACCGCGGTGCCGGCGCTGGCCAGTGGCGAGTGGATCGCCGCGGCCGGCTGGGCGGCCACCCTCGCCGGGCGCAAGCCGGCGGCCCGGGTACGCGCCATGCTGGACCAGGTCGGCCACCGTACGCCCTGGTCGGAGGCGGCGCTGCGGACCGTGACCGGCGCGCTGGCCGGTGCCGACGGCGACCACCGGCACGCCGCCGAGCTGCACCTGGCCGCCGCCGAGATCTACGCCGGCATCCCCGACGTCACCGACCGGATGCTGGCCCTGACCTTCGCGGTCCGGGAGCTGGGGTCGACCGGTGACCGGGCGGCGGCCGCCGGGCCGCTGACCGAGCTGCGCGCCTTCGCCCACCGCAACGGCGCGCCGGGCCTGCTCACCCTGGCCCACCCGCCCACCGACGACGCACAGATCCTGGCCTCCTGACCGACCCGAAGCGGTCAGGCGGCGACGGGGGCGGACGGCTGGGTCTTGAGTTTCTGGGCGTAGACGTCGACGTACTCGCGGCCGGAGAGTTCCATCAGCTCGTACATGATCTCGTCGGTGACCGCGCGCTCGACGAACCGGTCGCCGGCCAGCCCGGCGTACCGGGAGAAGTCCAGCGGTGGGCCGAAGCGGATCCGGACCCGTTCGAGATTCGGGATGATCGTGCCGGGCGGCTGGATCTCGTCCAGGTTGAGCATCACCACCGGGACCACCGGCGCGCCGCTCTCCAGCGCGAGCCGGGCCACCCCGGTCTTGCCCCGGTACAGCCGCCCGTCCGGCGAGCGGGTGCCCTCCGGGTAGATGCCGGCGATGCCACCGGCACGCAGCACCGTGAGCTGGGTGTCCAGCGCGGCGCGGGCAGCCTTGCCACCGGAGCGGTCCACCGGGATGGTGCCGGTGCCGGTGAAGAACATCTTGGTCAGCCAGCCCTTGATCCCCTTGCCGGTGAAGTACTCCGCCTTGGCCACGAAGGTGACCTTCCGCGGCACGATCAGCGGGGTGAAGATCGAGTCGGAGAAGGAGAGGTGGTTGCTGGCCAGGATCACCGGGCCGGTGGCCGGTACGTGGTGCAGACCCTCCACCTGCGGCCGGAAGATGAGTCTCAGCAGCGGGCCGAGGATCACGTACTTCAACAGCCAGTACAGCACCGGCGTCCTTTCCACAGGGCGGTGGTCGGCGACGGCACCGGTCCCCCGGGTGCCGTCGCCGACGAGCCTACGGAGCGCCGGCCCTCCGCCACAACGGACAGCCGACCGGGCCGGCTACCCTCCTGCCTCCGGCCGCTCCTCCTGGTCCTTCTTCCACTCCAGATACTGGCGGTACAGCTCCTCTTCCCGCCGCCGCTTGCGTAGGTGCAGCACCCGGGAGGCGATGAGGAGCACGGCACCGCCACCCAGCAGCAGGTAACCGGTCAGCCCGTCCTCGGAGACCTTCGGCGCGGTGCTGAACAGCAGCCCCAGGAAGGCGGCGGCCAGGCCGAGGTAGAGCGTGATCCCGGCCGGCGTCTGCCGGTACTCCACATGGTTGCGCTGCGCGAAGGTCTGGAACTGCGGAGGGATGTCCAGTTCCTCATACTTGTCAGTAGCCACGCGTACCCCTCCAGTTGCTGAAGTTGGCACTGCCCCACTGGATGAAGACGTTACGTACGGTACGCCGTGGGTTGAGGTAGTACGAGTCCCGGAAGGAGTAGCTGCGCTTCTTGAGCTTGGATCCCTGCCACTTGATCCGGGTGATGCCCCAGCCGCGGATGTACCGGGTCTGGCGGATCGTCTTCGGGAACTTCACCGCCCGGGTGAGGCGGGCACCCGGCAGGAGGGCCTGGCCGATGTCGAGCGCGGACCCGACGATCGCCTGCCTCTTGGTCGAGTGTCCGGCCTTGTACATGCCGTACCGACCGGCGACCGAGACGCCCGCCGCCACCGCGCCGACGGCGATGCACGCACCGGCGGTGGCGATGGCACAGGCCGCGAACCCGGCGATCGTCAGCCCGGCGGACACCTTGGCCCCGTGCTTCTTCCACCAGTTTCCGACCCGCTTCCACGATCGGCCGTCCAGGTCGAAGCAGTTGATCGGGTCGCCGGAGCAGTAGTCGTAGTCGTTGGCGTTGCCGCCGGCCACGGGATCGACCTGGAGGAACCGCCCGAGGCTGGGGCTGTAAAGCCGCACCCCCATCAGGATCACGCCGTCGAGCGTCTCGCCGGAGCGCTGCTTGCCGCCCAGCCACCCGTACCGCTGGTCGGCCTGCCCCGGCGCGGCCACACCGAACTCGTCGAAGTCGAAGAACTCCGGTCCCAGCAGCGCGGTATCGATGGTCGCGGCCACGTCGCCGTGCAGGTTGACCAGTTGCAGCCGGACGTCGCCGGTCGCCGAGGTGGTGGCGACGAGATCATCGCCGGGGCCCGAGACGTTCCGGGTGATCTCACCGGCGGCGGTGTCCTCGACGATCCAGTGTGGCTCGTCGGTGTCGTCACCGTAGTGGTTCAACTTCGACGCCGTGCCGACCCAGTCGCCGTCGACCAGGGTCTCCGTGGTGAACGCCCGGAAGCGGTGCGCGGGGTCGAGGGTCCACGTCCGCCGTGCGTCGTCCAGCTCCTGACGCCGCACCAGGTCGTTGACGAAGTAGCTGTTGACCAGGCCGCCCGGCATGGCGGTGGTCCGGCCGAACGCGTCGTAGCCGTACCCGTCGTCGGTCAACCGGTCTGCCGTGTCGTAGCTGTGCGACCGGCTCGACGTGGTGTCGGTCTGCGCGCAGGTACCGTCGACGGCCGGGGCGAAGCTGGTGCTCCCGGTGCGGTTGGCCCGGTCGTCGTAGGCGTACGTCCGGGTGACGCAGCCATCGTTCTGGGCGCTGTCGTGCTGCGTGCGGACGAGGCGACCGACGCGGTCGTACCGGTACGTCTTGCTGCCGCCCGTGTAGGTGTGGTCGACCCACTGCCCGGAGGCGTTCTCGACCACCGCCTCGGAGTAGATCACCTCGTTGTCGGAGTCCCGCGTGTAGGTCCGCTCCACGGGCTGGTGGTTGGAGTCCAACCGGTCCTCGCGGGTGAGCCCGCCGGGATAGGTCATCCGGACCAGTTCCCCGTCCGGCGAGTACCGGGCGGTGAACGTGCCCGCCACGCTGTCCGCAACGCTGGTGACGAGTCCGCGGGGCTCCACGTCGCGGTCGTAGGCGTAGGTCGAGTGGCCGGTCGGGTTGGTCACCTTCACCGACTTGCCGTACCGGTCGTACTCGGTGGCCGTCGTCGCCCCGTCGGCGTCGGTGTAGGAGACCAGCCGGCCGAGCAGGTCGTGCTCCTTGAGGATCTCCGCGGTCCCCATGGTGGTCTCGGTGACCGCACCGGTGGTCGGGCTGTACGTGTTCACCACCGTCTCGATCGGCGCGCCCTCGTCCGCGGTGATCGTCGTGCTCGCCACCCGGGTCGCCGGGTCGTACGTCGTGGTGGTGGTCCGGGTCTTGCCCGCCGCGGTCTCGCTGACCACGGCCTCGTCGCCGTAGCGCGTGTAGGAGAGCACCCGGCGGACCGGAAGGTCGCCGGCCATCCTCGCCGGATCGTGGCCGGTGACCGCGCCACCGGAGGCGGTGACGCACGCCTTCCCGGCCCATTCGGGACGGTTACCGCAGGCGGCGTCGTCGGTGTTCGCGCCCGCCGTGTAGTGGATGGTGTGGCGGGTCCGGGCGTCGGCACCGTTCGAGCCGACCCCCCACGACTTCACCACCCGACCGGCCGAGTTGTGCACGACGTAACCGGTCAGCTGCTTCCCGCCGGTCCCGGCATCGGTCACCATCTTGGTCGGCGTCTTGAGCACCCAGCCGGGGACCCCGCCGTGCTCCGGGTCGTACCCGTGCCGGGTGACCCGGACGTCCGCGTCGGGGTAGCCGACGATCTGCGCCCCCTCCCGCTTGGTGGTCACCAGGTGGTAGGTGGCTCCGTCGGGCTTGCCCTCGTCGTAGACGTTCACCAGGTGACGCCGGCCGATGACCGTCGCGCCGGCGTCGAGCGCCGGTAGCGGCCCGCTCCCGTCCGGGTCCGCCAGCGCGTTCTCCAGGACCAGCGTCGACGTGGGCCCCACCACGTCGACCAGGTCGACGCCGTTGGAGCTGTACGTGTTGATGGTCGACAACGCGAGCGCGCGGGTCGCCGGGTCCGATCCGGCCAGGCCCAGCTCGGCCAGGTAGGTGGCGGCGTTGGGCAGGACGCCAAGGGCGAGCGCCCGGTCGGTGGCCTCCAGGATCCGGATGACGTTGCCGAACCGGTCGTACTCCTTCGTGTCGATGTAGCCGCCCGGGGTGGCGGTGTTGACCTCCTTGCCACCGGCGGACAGGTAGTGGACCGTGGCGTACTTGTAGCCGTTGGTGCCCGGCGCGGCCGGGGTGGCGCTGCTGGGGCCCGGGTCGTCCTCCGGCCCGAACACGGCCGTCGCGTCGGTGGGCAGGTCGACCTGGCCCCAGGTGGAGACGGCGGCGTGGTCGAGGTTGTACGGACCGCCGGTCCCCTGGGTCAGCGGGACGTTGTAGACGACCGTGGTGGCGACCTCCCCGTCGGTGGCCGTCTTCGAGCCCTGCTGGAGCGCGGCGCGGCGCACCTTGAGCAGCCGGCCGGCGTTCTCGTCGCCGGCCAGGTCGGCGACCTGGGCGTCGGTGAGCGCCTTGCCGTAGACGCGGACGTCGTCGATGCCGCCGTGCCAGATGTTGGCGGCGGCGCCGGCCCACCTGGCCCGGCCGACCACGTATCCGCCGGTGGCGTTCCAGCCGCCGACCGCGGCGGTGGTGCTCTGGGGTACGCCGTCGACGTAGAGCTTCATCCGGCCGCTGGCGGTGTCGTAGACGCCGGTCAGGTGGGTCCACCTGCCGAGCACCGGAGCGGTGTTCGAGGTGGCCCGGACCGGGGTGGCGGCGTCGCTGTCGGCGCTGACCCGGGAGAACGCCCACCGATCGTCGGCGGCGACGTAGTTGAGGAAGAAGCCGCTGGTCCGCGACCCGTCCTTGGACACCGCGGTGCGGTTGACGGACTTGTCGGTCAACCGCACCCAGGCGGAGACGCTGTAGGAGGCGGTGTTGGACAGGGCGGTGCCGGCCACGCTGATCTGCTGGCCGGTGCCGCCGGTGAACCCGGCGGCCCGGTCGGCCGGGTTGTCCGGGTCGTTGCCCTGGGTCCAGAACACGCCGGAGGCCGTGGTGCCGGTGCGGCCGCTGCCGGAGGAGTCGGCGACGCTGGTGCCGGAGCCGGCGTCGAGGTCCCAGCGCAGGGCGGCGGAGTCGACGTCCGGGTTGCCGTGGTCGAGGTGCCAGGGCAGTTCACCGGGAGGCGTGATCTTGGCGACCCGGCCGCCCGCGTACTCGTAGGCGGTCTTCAGCGCCGGGCTGATCCGCGGGTCCCACACCTCGCGCAACTGGCCCAGGTCGTCGTACGCGTACCGGGCGATGTGGGTGGCGGTCATCGCGGAGGTGTCCGGGTCCCAGGCCCACAACTTCACCCCGGTGACCCGGTCGGTGTGGTCACCGAAGACGGTCTGACTCAGCCCCGCGGTGGTCGACGTGGCGTACTCGTACTCCAGCACCTCGCAGCCGCGGGCCGGGGTGGCGGCGGCGCAGTCGCCGACGCCGGCCTCGGCCGGGTTGATCACCTTCTTGAGCAGCAGCCGGCTGCCGGCGGTCTCGTAGACGTAGCGGGAGGTGCTGTTCGAGTCGGCCGTCCACGACGAGGTGGCCGCCCACACCCCGCCCTGCTGGGTGAACTCGGTGACGCTGCCGTCCAGCTCGGCGAGCCGGTACGCGGTGCCGACCTTGCTCAGCACCATCCCCTCGAAGCCGGGCTCGGGGGTGAACGTGGTGCCGTCGGTGTTCTTGGCGAAGGTGATCCAACCACCGCTGATGGTGTTGACCTGGGCCAGCGAGGGCTCCGGCAGTTCGACGGTGGTGTAGTCGACATCCGCCGCCCCGCCGGTCGCGCCGCCGGTCCAGGTGGGGCCGAACGGGGCCACGATCTCGGTGACGGAGAGGTTGTCCCAGTAGACCCTGCGGCCGGAGCCGCCCTGCATGCCGTTGTACAGCCGGAAGAACGCCTCGGTGGCCCCCGCCGGCACGGTCATGTCGACCGAGAGTTCCTGCCAGCCGTCGGTGTAGCCGGCCATCTGCGAGGCGACCTCGGTGTAGTTGGCGCCCACCCGGTGGAAGCCGACGATCCGCAGACCGCGCGCGGTGTACCCGGGCACCAGGCCGGTCGCGGCCGGGACGTAGATCCAGCCGGTCATCCGGTACGTCTTGCCGGGGGTCATGTTGAGCCGGAGCCCGCCGTTGTCACCGCCGACCGCGACGTACGTGTCGTTGCTGGTCGTGGTGACCGGGGTGATCTCCAGCGAGTCGACCGGCGTGGTCTCGCCCTGGCCCCGGGCGGTGGAGCGCAGCGCCGACGAGGTGCCCGCCACGGTGAAGCCGGTCAGGTCGGTCGAGACCTGCTGCTGGTTCGCGGTGAGCCGCTGCGCCATCGGCTGGTAGCCCTCGACGGGGTTGCGGGACGAGGCGGAGCGGGACACCGAGAGGCCCAATTCCTCCGCGTCGCTGGAGGAGAGCGAAAAGTCGCCGGTGAGCAGGTTGACCGAGCCGGGGCCCGCCTCGGCGGTGGCGGCGCCGCCGCCGCTGGAGTCGACGGTCACCCGCACCCAGGGAATGGTGTACGCGGGCGTGGTGCCGGTGGCGGTGTACAGGTGCGCCCGCACCTCGACCACCCCGCCGACCAGGCCGAGGGTGTCGGTGGCGTTCCAGATCGCGTACCCGCTGAGCGCCGACAGCGTGACCGGGCTGGCGGCGGTCGCCGTGATCGGGGCGCCGGTGGCGGAGGTCAGATTCGCCGACGGGATCGTCAACGTGGCGCCGCCCGGCCCGCGCCGGTACTCGAAGTACGCCCGGGTGTAGCCGGCGACCGGGGTGGTGATCCGTAGCTTCGTACGCTTGACGATCGTCGCGCCGGGCAGCGGCTCGGCGATCGCGGCGTCACCGGCCTCGAAGACGTAGAGGTTCGGGTCGGACAGGTTGCCGGCGGAGTCCTTGGCCTGGACGGTCAGCGTGCGGTGCCCGTCGCGGGGGCTCAGCGTCACCGACGTGGCGCCGGTGGCCGCGACAGTGGTGGCGGTGGTGTCGTAGTCGAGCTTGTAGACGAACGCGGCCAGGTCGGTGGTGCCGCCCGGCGGGGTGAAGGTGAAGGTGTCGGACTGCCCGGCGCCCCCGTGCGGCAGCCCGTCGTTGAGGTAGATCGTCGCCGACACGAACGGCACACCGGGCTTGGTGGTGTCCACGGTCAGCGTGGTCCACCCGGTCCAGGCACCGTAGTTCCACGGGTCCTTGGCGCGGACCCGCCACTCGTACTCGGTGCCGTTGGTCAGGTTGACCGGCACCTGCCAGGAGGCGGTCGACCCGTTGGTCCAGGCCGGGCTGCCCGAGCTCAGACCGGAGGTGGACACCACGGCCTGGGTGCTCTTGTTACGCACCTCGAACTCGGCCTGCAACGTCTGCCCCGCGTTGGCGTCGGCCAGCTTCGCCGACAGCGTCGGCCGCAACGACGCGGTCCGCGCCCCCGCGCCGCAGGCGGTGTAGCAGGGCGCGACGGCCAGCGCGGACGGCGCGGACGGCGCGCTGTTGTAGGTGATCGTCACCAGCGGCGGGCGTCCAGCCTCGGCGGAGTCGAACTTCTTCCACCCGGCGGTGCTCGACTCCGA
The DNA here is from genome assembly GCF_040682255.1 of Micromonospora sp. NPDC051296. NCBI lineage: Bacteria > Bacillati > Actinomycetota > Actinomycetes > Micromonosporales > Micromonosporaceae > Micromonospora > Micromonospora sp. NPDC051296. The sequence goes on from NZ_JBFBAO010000018.1 coordinate 11,254, forward strand.
GGTGGCACGCAGCATCACGCTGGCGCTGGACAGGTTGTTGTCGGCGCTGTGCTGCAACGCGCCACCGACCTCGATGTAGACGTAGCCGTCGTTGCACGAGGAGTTGTAGCCCTTGGTCTCGGTCGACGTGCCGACCTTCGCCCGCGCGGTCGGCTGGTTCGTCCAGCGCACCGAGGTGTCCACGTAGTCGGTGCGCCAGGCTTCCCAGGACGCCGCCGTGCAGGACCAGGAGTGGAAGTTCCACAGCCGCAACTTCGCGGTGATGATCTTGCTGCCGGCGAATCCGGTCGTGTTGAACCGCAGGTACGACCGGGCGTAGAAGGTGCCACCTTCGTTGGAGTAGCCCAGCTTCAGCTCGCCGGCACCCGACTGGTCGCTGGAGTAGGAGTTCTGCACGAACGCGTCGAACGACGGCGACAGCGACGTGGGCGGGTCGATCGTCACCGGGAAAGTGAGGTCCTCGCGGGCCAGGAAGCCCGCGTCGGGCGTCAACTCAAGATTGGTACGGCCCGCGCCAGCCGGCGTCACCCGCAGCGCGACAGGGGCGGTGTTGAGGTGCTCGGCGGACTGCGGGCCCACCTTCGCGTCCCACATCAGCGGCTTCTGCGCCCGACCGACCTGCTTCCCCCGGGAGTTCTTCAGCACCAGCCCACCCATGCCGTCACCGGCGGCGGTGAGCTTGCCCGTCGCCAGCGGCAGTGTCAGTTTGCGCACCTGCGCCAGGCCGGCCCGGTCCTTCACCACGAAGTGCTGCTCGTAGCCGGCGGCATGGGCGCGGAACACCAGGTCGACGCCCGGACGCACGTCCGGGTAGGTGATCGTCCGACCGTCGAGGACCGGCTCGGGCAGCGGGCCGGGCCAGGCGATCGCCGTCCGGTCGGCGCCCGTACCGAGCGACACCACCTCGTGCTCACCTGCGGCCGGGGAGGCGCCGGCGAAGCTCAGCTCGTGGGCGTGCGCCTTCGGCACGACCGTACCGTCGACCCGGCGCTGCAGGGTGAGGTCCACCGGCACCCACGTGTTGTCGCCCTGGCGCACCCGCACCGGCGCGAGGGCCTGCTCCTGGGTGAGAGTGCCGTCCGGGTTGGCGAAGACCTGGACGGTCTCCGTCCGCCGGTTCGCCGCCTCGACCCGGTCACCGCACAGCCGCGCGGCCACCGCCGCCGACACCTCGTCCGGACGGCCGTCCGGACAAGCCGGTTTCGGCTGTGTGGTCGGCCCCGGCTCGGCGGCCGGCTTCGGGGCGGCCACCGCCCGCTCGGGCCGGACCGGAACGTCCGACATGGTCACCACCATCAACATGGCCAGCACCACCGCGACCCGTCGCGCCCAGCGGACGAATCCGTTGTTCGTCAGCGCGACGAACACGCCGCCCTGCACGGACTGTTCTTGCACAGCCAGCCTCCCCCGGAGCCGGGACAATCAAAAAGTCAGCGCAGCCTAGGGAGATCGACTAATAGAGATCAATGCATTGACGAAAGCCCTTGCGGACACTAGAACCGTCGCCCAAATACGCCTGACGCCGTGCACAACCGGCCCACCATCCAAATCGGACGGAAGGTTTCCGGTTGGCGACATGATCACCGTCGGCGAAGGTCGCCGGCCAGACTCCGCAGCCGGCCGCCCGACTCCGCCCGGAACCAACCGGACAGCTAGCACGCCGTAGCGGCACCCTCGGTCGCCCGAAAGGAAGCCGCCACCCACCGCAGAGCCCACTACCAGCAGTGACATCCGACCACCACGGATCACACCAACCGTCGACGGTCAAGAGCAGCTGGCAATGACAATGCTCACCAAGCGGCTGGATGAACGGCGCGGTAACAGGCGGGGTGCCGGGCTGTGCCGGGTGCCGAGGGCCTGTCATGATGCCGCGCATGCCACTGCACCGCCGTACCGTGCTCGGCGTCGGCCTCGCCGCCGTCACCGCCGTCGTCACCGGCTGCCGCGACCAGGCCCCGACGTCCTCGGCGGCCGGTCCCGGCACACCGTCCGCCAGCGGCGGGGCGGCGAGCGCTCCCGGCGCCGGCGCGTCCCCCTCCGCCGCGGCGGGTACGACGGCCGGCGCGTCGGCCTCCCCCGCGGCCACCGAGGCGCTCGGCGCGGCACCTGGCACGTCGGCGTCCGCCGCGGAGGGCGGGACGGTGGCCGGGCAGGGAGGCGTCGGGGCACCGTCACCGCTCGGCCGCGCCCTGGGCACCGAACTCACCCGGCACCTCCAGCCGACCTCGCAGAACCCGAACCACCCCGCGTACGCCGGCGCGGTGGCGCTCTGCCATATCGACGGAAAGCTCGCCGGCCGCGCGGTGGTCGGCAAGGCGCTGCGCTACGGCGCGGGCCCGGTGCTGCTGCCCGAGGCCAAGCAGGTCGAGATGAACCACGACTCGATCTTCGACACCGCGTCGCTGACCAAGGTCTACACCGCGATCCTCACCCTGCAACAGGTCGACAAGGGCCGCATCGCCCTCGACGCCCCCGTGGTGGACTACCTGCCCGGCTTCGCCGGCCCCGGCAAAGAGAAGATCACCGTGGCCATGCTGCTGGCCCACACCAGCGGCCTGCCCGTCGGCGCCAAGGTCACCGGCCTGCCCGACGACGCGGCGCGCCGCGCGGCCGTACTCGGCACCCCGCTGATCAAGGGCGCCACGCCCGGCACCGTGTTCCGCTACTCCAGCGTCGGACTGATGGTCGCCGCCCAACTCGTGGAAAAGGTCACCGGCCAGCGACTCGACCAGGCGCTCAAGAGCGGCATCACCGGCCCGCTCGGCCTCCGCGACACCGGCTTCAACCCCAAGACCTGGCTCAGCGCCACCGACCAGGCCAACCGGCTCGTCGCCACCGACGCCCGCTCCTCCCGCGGACTGCTCCGCGGCACCGTGCACGACGACGTCGCCAACCACCTCGGCGGCATCGCCGGACACGCCGGCATCTTCAGCACCGCCGCCGACCTCGCCGTCATCGGACAGCTGCTCCTGGACGGCGGCACCTACCGGGGCACCCGCATCCTCTCCGAAGCCACCACCAAGAAGATGCTGACCAACGTCAACGCCGGCCTGCCCGCCGTCGACGCCGAACGCCCCAACCGCACCTCCGACCACGGCCTCGGCGTCGTCCTCAACCAGCCCTGGTTCATGGGCAAGCTCGCCACCTCCCGCACCTTCGGACACACCGGCTTCACCGGCACCAGCCTGCTCGTCCACCCCGCCCGCAAGATGGTCCTCGTCCTGCTCACCAACCGGGCCCACCCCAACTGGAGCTGGGCAAACCCCGACCCGGTCCGCGTCGCGGTGGCCAACCTCTGCGCCTGAGCATGAGCCGATCTCTGCGCCTGAGCATGGCCGATCTCTGCGCCTGAGCGGCGCGAGCCGACCGCGGGCGGCCCGGCGCCGGCCAACGTCGGGCGGCCCGCGCGGAGGGCGGGTGCCGCCGGTGTGCCCGCTCGCGCGCCCCGGGCAAGAAACGACAAACGGCCCGGCCGCGACCAGCGGGGACGGGACGCGCCGACGTACCCCGCACCACAAGGCACTCCCCGAACCCACCCCGGACGTGTCACGATTCAGAGCACGGCGTGCGGGGGCACGCTGAGGGGGCTGGACGCGGGGCGCGCCGGCGGCGCGATGAGGAGGATGGTCCGGTGTCAGCGGGTGGGGCTCGTCGGGGACGGCGGGACAACGGGCTCGACGCGAGCGAGTACGCGGTCGCCGGCGACGTCGACCCACGTGTCGGCGAACACCTGCTCGACGTGCTGGCCGCCGGCGGGATCGCCGCCTACCTGCAACCGTCGGCGGATCTGAACCCGGTCACCCGCACCACCACCGTGCCGCCCCGGCCGGTGGACCGGCTCTACGTGGACCGCTCGCACCTGAGCACGGCCCGGGATTACCTCAGCCAGCTCTCGGACGAGACCGGTGCCGGGCGGGCCGATGAGGAGCCGGACATCGACGCCGAGTGGGCGCGCATCGTCGCCGGCTACCACAGCTCACCCGGGGCCGGCGAGCACCCGTGGCCGGCCGCGGAGGACGTGGACGACCAGCCCGAGCGTGGTGGCACGGCCACGGCGCTGCGGCCGGGCACCGACGAGCCGGCCGGGCCGACCACGACCGACGTACGCCGGCTGCCGTACGCGGCCGACATCTCCGGCGTCTCCGTCGGGCGTGGTCCGCGGGACGGCGACGGACCGTCGCTGCTGGACGGCCTGGACACCTTCGGCGCCGACCTGCCCGACGACCCCAGCGACGACGAGCGCTACGTCCCGCCGCCGCCCCCGCCGCTGCCCCGGGTGTCGAAGTACGCGGTGGCCGGCGTGCTCGCCGTGGTGTTCGGTTTCCTGTTGTTCCTCTTCCCCGACCTGCTCCCGGCGGACCGGGGGGTGGTGACGCTGCTCGGCTTCACCGGCATCCTCGCCGGCTTCGTCACACTGGTGTGGCGGCTGCGCCCCGGTGACGCCGAGGACCGCGACCCCGACGACGGCGCGGTGGTCTGAGGGCGGGTGCTCGGATAGCGGGACGGGGACCGCCCGAGCCAGCGGACGTAACAGTGGTGTAACTTACTGTCAGTAGGAATACCGCAGTACGTCACTTCACCCGCCGACTGCCCGGTTGTTCCTCCTCGTGGCGGTCGCTCCCCTGCTGATCGGAATGCCCGAGATGCGACAGAGTTCCCTCGTGGTGGTGGCCAACCGCCTACCCATCGACGACAGTCAGGCGCTCGACGGCGCCTGCGAGTGGCGCCGCAGCCCCGGCGGGCTGGTGAGCGCGCTGCACCCCCTGCTGCGGCACACCCCGGCGACCTGGGTCGGCTGGGCCGGCGGGACCGGTCCCGCACCCGCCCTGCCCGACGTCGACGGCGTACGGATGCACACCGTGGCACTGACCGGCGATGACCTGCGCGACCACTACGAGGGCTTCGCCAACGCGACCCTCTGGCCGATCTACCACGACGCCGTCGAGCAGCCGGAGCACCACCGACGCTGGTGGGACGCGTACCAGCGGGTCAACGAGCGGTTCGCCGAGGCCACCGCGGAGGTCGCCGAGGCCGGCGCGGTGGTCTGGGTGCAGGACTACCACCTGCAACTGGTGCCGGGGCTGCTCCGCGCCCTGCGGCCCGACCTGCGCATCGGCTTCTTCCTGCACGTACCGTTCCCGCCGCCGGAGCTGTTCATGCAGCTGCCCCGTCGGGCCGAGCTGCTGCGCGGGATGCTCGGCGCGGACCTGATCGGCTTCCAGCGGGCCCAGGCCGCGCACAACTTCGCCCAGCTGGTGACGAAGGTGCTGGAGTTGCCGGCCACCGACCGACGGATCGCGGTCGACGACCGGATCGTGCGGATCGGCGCGTTCCCGGTCTCCATCGACACCGCCGAGATGTCCGCGCTCGCCGGCCGGCCGGAGGTGGCCGACCGGGCCCGCCGGCTGCGCCACGACCTCGGCAGCCCGGATCAGGTGATCCTCAGCGTCGACCGGATGGACTACACCAAGGGCATCGAGCAGCGGCTCAAGGCGTACAGCGAGCTGCTCGCCCACGGGCACGTCAAGGTCCGGGACACGGTGCTGGTGCAGGTGGCGGTGCCCAGCCGGGAACGGGTCGGCCAGTACCAGATCCTCCGCGACCGGGTCGAGCGGGAGGTCGGGCGGATCAACGGGGAGTTCGGCCGGGTGGGCGAGCCGGCGATCCACTACCTCACCCAGCCGTTCGACCGGGCCGAGTTGGCCGCCCTCTACCGGGTGGCCGACGTGATGGCGGTGACCCCGCTGCGGGACGGGATGAACCTGGTCGCCAAGGAGTACGTCGCGGCCCGGGTAGACGACGCCGGCGCGTTGCTGCTCAGCGAGTTCGCCGGGGCCGCGGCCGAGCTGCCGCAGGCGTACCTGGTCAACCCGCACGACCTGGAGGGCCTCAAGCAGGGCCTGCTCGCGGCGCTGCGCGCCAACCCGGCCGACGTGCGCGCGCGGATGCGGGCCATGCGCGAGCACCTGCGGGAGCACGACATCCGCGCCTGGGCCCGCTCCTATCTGTCCACTCTGGACCAGAGCGGCTCGTTGCTCACCCGCCTCAGCAACGGCTGAGGCGGGGCCGTGACCGGGCCGATCAGGCCCGGTCGTCGCGGGCCGGGTGCTTGACCAGCCAGTCCAGGATCGCGTCGATCGGCTCCCGCCACCGGGCGTCGAGCATCAGGTCGTGCCCCATGCCGGGGAAGAGCAGCGGCGCCGAGCCGTACCGCCGGGCCGCGCGGGTCAGCGCCGACGACGGCACCACCCGGTCGTCCGGGCTGCCCAGCACCAGCACCGGCGGGCGGCCCACCGCCGGCTCCGGGTCGGCGCCGGTCAGCAGCTGCCACTGGGCGCGCCGAGCGGCCCGGCCCAGCCGGGCGGCGTGGCGTCGGGCGTCGGCGTCGGGCAGCTCTCGGCTGAACAGCTGCCGGCGGCTCAGCCGCAGCCGGCCGCCGAACACCGCCGGCAGGGTGCCGAGCGGATTGCGGCGCAGCGCGGCGCCGAACGTCGCCCAGCCGCCGAGCACCGGCGCCACCAGCACCGCCGCCTTGGCCGGGTAGCGGGCCAGGGCGTGCGCGACCACCAGGGCCCCGGCACCGTGCCCCACCAGCACCGCCTGGCGCGGCAGGCCCGCCGCCACCTGGACCACGTCGTGGGCGTACGCCCGCAGGGTCGCCTCCGGCGCCGGGCCACTGCCGCCGTGCCCGCGCGGACTCACCGCGTACGCCGGGAAGCCGCGCTCGGCGGCGTGCCCGAGCCAGTGCTCGGCGTACGCCCAGGCACCGTGCCCGAAGCCGGGTACGAACAGCAGGGGCGACTGGCCCTCCTCCAGCTCGGGCGTGGCGCTGAGCACCTCGCGCCGGACCGGGCGGACCGGCCGGGCCCACTCCCAGCTCCGCATGACCCGCACCCGCTCGATGGTTCGCTCGCTCATTTGCCCTCCAGGTCCCGCAGCGCGCGCTCCAGGGCACGCAGGTAGTCGGCGTGGCCGACCTCGAACCAGTGCCGGGTCGAGTCCTTCACCTGCCCCGAGTAGCGCTCGCCCGCGCCGGCCCGGACCCGGTTGGCGAAGGCCGTCGCCCGCTCCGGCCGGGTGGTGCGCAGCCGCAGCAGCCGGGCGAACAGCACGGCCTGCCAGTGCGACAGGGTGAACACGCCCGAGTCCGGTTGGACCAGGCCGGCCACCGCGAGGGTGGGATGGTCCGGCACGAAGGCGTTGAGCCACAACCGGGGCCGGCCCACGCCCTCGTCGTCGCCGAGGATCTTCGCGTCCAGGAACTCGAAGCGCGGCAGGTAGCCGGTGGCGAAGACGACCAGCTCGGGGTCGATCTGCCGGCCGTCGGTCAGCTCCACCGAGTGCGAATGGAAGCGCCCGACGTCCGGCACCGGGGTGATCGCGCCGTGGCCGACGTGGTAGACGAGCTGGCTGTTGGCGATCGGGTGCGTCTCGTACACCCGGTGGTCCGGCTTCGGCAGACCGAAGCGGGTCAGGTCGCCGACGGTCAGCCGCAGCGTCCGGTGGTAGAGCCACTGCCGCACCCGCAACGGCACCCGCAGCGCCAGCAGAGTGTCGTTGACCTGGTCGGCGGGGCGGCCGAAGACGTACTTCGGGGCGTACCAGTAGCCCCGGCGGGTGGAGTGCCAGCAACGCGACGCCTGCTGCGCGGCCTCCACCGCGATGTCGCAGCCGGTGTTGCCGGCGCCCACCACCAGCACCCGCTTGCCGCGCAGCTGGGCCGGATCCTTGTACGACGAGGCGTGCATGACCTCGCCCCGGAACTGCTCCAGCCCCTCGTACCTGGGCAGCTTCGGCGACCAGTTGTGCCCGTTGGCGATGACCACGGCGGCGTACCGCGAGGTGCGTTCGGGGCCGTAGCCGCCGGTGCTGCGGGTGGTCACGTCCCAGCGGTCGTCCTCCACCGGCTCGACGCGCACCACCTCGGTGCCGAACCAGATGTGCCGCCGCAGGTCGAAGTGGTCGGCGTAGCGCTCGAAGTAGGACAGCAGCTGGCTGTGGTGCGGGTAGTCCGGCCAGTCGTCGGGCATCGGGAAGTCGGGGAACTGGGTGAACGGCCGCGACGAGATCAGGTGGGTGCTGGCGTACACCGGGCTGCGGTCGTGCCGCCAGTTCCAGGCGCCGCCGATCCCGGTCTCGCGCTCGTAGCAGTCGACGCCGAAGCCGTGCTCGGCGAGGTTCTTGACGGCGGTCAGGCCGCTGGCTCCGGCGCCGATGACACAGACGGTGTCACCCCGGTCGGAGACCGGGCGGCCGTCGCGGCTGCGGGCGAGCGTGGTCGTCTCCGGGTCGGGCCGGCCGTGCTCGGTGGGGGTGGGCACCGGGAAGTCTCCTTCGTCTCGGCACGAGTGCCGGGTCGGGCGAAATCCTCTCCACAACGGAGCGGGTTGTCCAGCCGGCCGGCGGCCGGCGGTCAGCCGGCAGCGGGCAGGAGCAGGTCGACCAGCACCGGAAAATGGTCACTGGCCCGGCGGGTCAGCGGGGTGTCCACCACGTCGTAGTCGACCACGGTGATCCGGGGATCGACGAACAGGGCGTCGATGCGCCGCCGGGGATTCGTACAGGAGTAGGTGAACCGCTCGCCCCGGTCCGCCGCCACCGCCGCGTCGGTCAGCCTCCGCGCGACGGTGGTCCACGCCGGCCCGCCCGGCTCCTCGTTGAGGTCGGCTCCGGCGATCACCGGGTGGGGCGCGGCGGCCAGGTCCCGCTGGAACAGCTCGGCCTGCCCCGGCCGCTCGGCCGGGTCGGTGGACAGGTGCGAGCCGGCCACGGTGAACCGGGCGGTGCTGCCCACCACGCAGTCGGCGTACGCGGCACCGCGCAGGTGCCGCCCAGGGGTGAGCGGGAAGCGCCGGCACCGGGTGCCGGTCACCCGCACCCGCAGGCTGGTCAGCAGCAGGTTGCCCAGCGACGGCAGCCCACCGGCGGCGACCACCAGGCCGAACGAGGCGGCCAGCGCGGCCGACTTCGCCCGCCAGCGCAGCCGACGCGGCCCCTCCTGGACGATCACCACGTCCGGCGCCGCCTCGCGGACCACCACGGCCAGCGCGGCGGTGTCGTCGCGCTGGCCGTGCACGTTGTAGGACACGACACGCAGCGGCACGCCGCCGCTTCGCGGCATCTAGATCCGCCGGGCCAGGTCGGCCGCGCCGATGACCCCGGCGGAGTTGCCCAGCTCGGCCGGGCGGATCTCGGCCACCGGCAGCCGGCTGCGCTGGGCAAGGGCCTCGGTGAACGAGCGGCGGGTCGGGCCCATGAGCAGGTCACCGGCGTCGATGACGCCACCGCCGACGACCAGAACCTGCGGGTCGAGGATCTGCGCCATGTCCGCCAGGCTGGTGCCGAGCCAGCGCCCGACCTGGGCGAACGCCTCGGCGGAGACCGGGTCGCCGCCCTTGGCGGCGGCCGTCACCATCGGTCCGGTGATCGCCTCGGCGTCGCCGTCGGCCAGCTCCAGCAACGCGGTGGCCCGGTGCGGTTCCTGCCGGGCGGCGGCGCGGGCGAAGCGGACCAGGGCGCTGCCGCTGGCGTACTGCTCGATGCAGCCGAGCCGCCCGCAGCCGCACTGGTGGCCGTCGGGGACGGTGAGCATGTGGCCCAGTTCGGCGGCGATGCCGTTGTTCCCGCGCACCAGTTCGCCGCCGAGCACGATGCCCCCGCCGACGCCGGTGCCGATGGTGAACATGACCATCGAGTCGTCGGCGTTCCGGGCGGCGCCGTAGCGGAACTCCGCCCAGGCGGCGGCGTTGCCGTCGTTCTCCACGATCACCGGCAGCTCGACCGCCGCGCTGACGTACGCCTGCAGCGGCTCGTCACGCCAGGCGAGGTTGGGGGCGAAGAGCACGGTGGAGCGGTTGGCGTCGATCCAGCCCGCCGCGCCGATGCCGACCGCCTGGATCTGGTGCCCGGTGGCCAGTTCGCTGACCACCTCGATGATGGTGTCGCGGGTCTTGCCGACGTCATCGGCGGGGGTGTCCCGTCGGGTCTGCACGAGAACCGTGCCGGTGTCGTCGACGACACCGCCGGCCACCTTCGTGCCACCGACGTCGACTCCGATGGTCAGCGTCACCGCGGCCACTCCCCTCTGCTGTGCCACCCCGCGCGCACCTGCCCTCGCCGGTGGTGCGGGTCGTCCCTGGTCAGGCCCCGTCGCCTGGTGCGCCCTGCTGCCCGCCGGGCACGGCCTCCGCGCCCGGTGCCGGCTCGCCGCTTGGTGCCGGCTCGCCGTCGGGTACCCGCGAGGCGGGCACCACCCGACGATCGGTCGGCATCCGGCGCCCGGCCGGCGCGACCGGCCCGGCGGCGTCGACGGGCGCGGCGGCCGGGACGGCGACGTCCTCCGCGCGGGTCGCGGCGGACCAGACGTCCCGCTCCGGTGCCGGCTGAGAATCATGCCCGGTACGGGTCGCCTCGCGCCACACGTGATCGCTGTCCGGTCCGTCGTCGGCGGTGCCGGACGGGTCGGCGGCGGGTTCGGTCGGGGTGAAGGCCCGCAGGAAGCTGGCCAACCCGGCGGCCAGATCGCCGGCTCCGGTGGCCAACCGCTCGGCGAATTCCGGACTTGGATCGCGCAACGCGGCGATTCCCCGGCACACCGGGCAGACGCAACATTCGGCTGCGCCGGTGGCGAAACCGGCCCCGGACGCGGTGGAGCCGCCCGGGGTGCCGGTGGGGCCCTGCGGGGCGCTGTTGTGACCGAGGACACTGGTCACCATCCCACCGAGCGGGCCCCAGGACCCCGGGTCGGGGCCGGCGGCGGCCATCCGTGCGGTGGCCAGCAGAGTGGCGACCAGCCGCTCCGCCTCTTCCCGGGCCGAGCCCGGATCTGTCGCACCCATGCTGGGCTCCTCTACCGTGGCGACCGGGTCGCCGGACGCGTCACTGCGCCGCACCAGGTGCTTCTACCCGGCGCTTCAGCTGCTTCAACGCGGCATCCATGATCATTTTCTCGGCCTTGCGGCGGAACATCCCGAGCATCCCGACCGCGAGCTCCACCTCCAGGGTGTAGGTCACGGTGGTGCCCCCGTCGGCGTTGCCGACCAGGTCGTACGAGCCACGCTGGGCCTTCTGCATCTTCGACGGGGCCACCAGGTGCCACTCGATCCGGGACAGATCCTCGGCGTAGGCGTACGCGAGCACGTACTCGTCGGCCATCACCCCGGCGTCGAGGACGAAGCGGACCTGGCTGGCGTAGCCGTCCTCGTACTCCTCGACGACCTCGGCCTGCCGCACCGCGTCGGCCCACTCCGGATAGCTCGGGAAGTCACAGATGACCGCCGCCACCCGGTCCGGTGACGCCTCGATGGTGATCGACTGGGTGGAGGTGTCCGCCATGGGGGGAGGCTACCCGCCCTGCGGGCGCCATCGCGCCGCGCCGCCCCACCTGCGGCGTGCCCGCCAGCGGGTCGGCGGGTAGGTTTCGACAGAGCCGACCCGAGTGGCGGCCCGGCCAGTGTGAGCACGAGGGAGTGCAGGTGCGCGAGTTCTCCGTCCCACCGATCGTCACCGTCGGCGATTCGGCCAACCTCACCGACCCCGTCTGGGAGAACGCCGAGGTCGCCCCCGACGCGGTGCAGTTCGTCCGGCGCGATGCGACGGGCGGCCTGGCGGACGTGACTTGCCGACAGTTCCGCGACGAGGTGGTGGCGGTCGCCCGTGGTCTGGTCGCCGCCGGCGTGCAGCCAGGTGACCGGGTCGCGTTGATGAGCCGTACCCGCTACGAGTGGACCCTGGTCGACTACGCCATCTGGGCGGCCGGCGCGGTCACCGTGCCGATCTACGAGACCTCCAGCGCCGAGCAGGCGGCCTGGATCCTGGCCGACTCCGGCGCGGTGGCCTGCGTGGTGGAGAGCACCGCGCACGCCACGCTGGTGGCCGGCGTCCGCGACCAGCTGCCCGACCTGGCCCACCTCTGGCAGATCGACCAGGGCGGGGTCGACGAGCTGGTGGCCGCGGGCGCGGCGGTTGAGCCGGCCGAGATCGACCAGCGGCGCGCCGGCCTGCGCTCCTCGGACATCGCGACCGTCATCTACACCAGCGGCACCACCGGGCGCCCCAAGGGCTGCGTGCTCACCCACCGCAACATGTACGCCGACATCGCCAACGCGGTGCCGGTGCTGCCGAACCTGTTCGGGCCGAACGCGTCGACCCTGCTGTTCCTGCCCCTGGCGCACGCCTTCGCCCGGCTCATCCAGATCGGCGTGGTGCAGGCGCGGGCCACCATGGCGCACTGCTCGGACACCAAGCACCTGGTCGCCGAGTTGCAGGAGGTCAAGCCGACCTTCGTGCTCTCGGTGCCCCGGGTCTTCGAGAAGGTCTACAACGGCGCCAAGCAGAAGGCCGAGGCCGCCGGCAAGGGCAAGATCTTCGCCCGGGCCGAGGCGGTCGCCATCGCGTACAGCGAGGCGTTGGAGACCTCCGCCGGGCCGGGCCTGGCCCTGCGCGCCCAGCACGCGCTCTTCGACAAGCTGGTCTACGGCAAGCTGCGGGCCGCGCTCGGCGGTCGCTGCCGCGACGCCATCTCCGGCGGCGCGCCGCTCGGCGCCCGGCTGGGGCACTTCTTCCGGGGCGTCGGGGTGACCGTCTGCGAGGGGTACGGCCTGACCGAGACCTCCCCCGCCGCGTCGGCGAACCTGCCCTCGTCCACCCGGATGGGCACGGTCGGCCGCCCGCTGCCCGGCGTGACCATCCGGATCGCCGACGACGGCGAGGTCCTCATCTCCGGTGACCTCATCTTCCAGGGGTATTGGCGCAACGAGGCGGCCACCGCCGAGGCGATCACCGACGACGGCTGGTTCCACACCGGTGACCTCGGCTCGCTCGACGACGACGGCTACCTCACCATCACCGGCCGGAAGAAGGAGATCATCGTGACGGCCGCCGGCAAGAACGTCGCCCCGGCCGTGCTGGAGGACCAGGTCCGGGCGCACCGCCTGGTCAGCCAGTGCGTCGTGGTGGGCGACCGGCAGCCGTTCATCGCCGCGCTGGTCACCCTCGACGAGGAGGCCCTGCCGGCGTGGCTGGAGTCGGTCGGTCTGCCGGCCGGCACCGACATCGAGACGCTGCGGGGGCACGAGGGGCTGCGGGCGGAGATCCAGGCCGCGGTGGACAAGGCCAACCAGTCGGTCTCCCGGGCCGAGGCGATCAAGGTGTTCCGGATCCTGCCGCGCGACTTCACCGAGGCCACCGGCGAACTGACCCCGTCGATGAAGGTCAAGCGACAGGTCGTACACAAGACGTACGCGGCGGAGATCGCGGACATCTACCGCGGCTGACTACCATCCGTCACGTGCCCGCCTCGACATCCACCCTGGCCCGTCCCCATCCGCTCGCCATGGCGTCGCGCCTGGTCGTGCTGGCGCTGGTCGCCATCCTGACCCTGCTCGCCACCCGCGACGTGGCCCAGCTGTGGTGGATCCTGCTGCTGGCGGTCGCCGGGATGCCCGCCTGTCTGGCCCCCCAGCACCCGGTGATCGGCCCGCTCAGCCGGTTCGCCGAGGTGGTGGTGCTCGGCTTGGCGGCGAGCCAGGTCGCCGCGGTCGCCACCGTCGGTGGTCACATCGGTGGGCTGGGTGCCTCGGCGGTGCTGCCCTACCTCGCGGTGCCGGTGACGGTGACGGCGCTGCGGCGCCGGTTCCGCGAGGGCGCCGCGCTGATCGCCGTCGTCGCGGGCACGCTGGTGGTCGCCGGCGCCTTCACCACGGTCGGTGGGGTGCGTCAGCTGAGCCAGCCCGGTTACCTCGCGGTGTGCGCGCAGTGGCTGATCCTGGCCGTGCTGGGCCTGTACGCGGCGAGCACCCTGCACCGGGTGATGCAGGTCCGCCACGACGGCAAGCCGCAGCCGTACGCGGAGGCGACCCGGCTGCTGACCCAGCTGCGTACGGTGGCCCGGCAGTTGCCCGGGGCGACCCTCGACCCGGGCGGGATCGCCGAGCACCTGCTGGAGGAGCTGCGCCCGGTGGCCCGCACCGACCGCGGGGCGGTGCTGTCCGCCAGCGGCGGCGGGCGGTTGGTGGTGCTCGCCCAGCTCGGTGCGGACCGGGTCGACTGGGAGACCACGCTCGACGCGGATTCGGCCATCGCCGACGCCTGGGCCAGCCAGCAGCCGCACACCGCGGCCCGCTCCCAGTCCCGCTCGCACTCCGGCGGGGAGGTCTCGGCGCTGATCGTGCCGCTGGTCGCCGGGGTCCGCACGGTCGGCCTGGTGGTGCTGGAGGCCGACGCCGCGCAGGCGTACCCGCCGCCGGTGGTGGCGCAGGTGACCGGGCTGACCGGCCCGGCGGCGCTGCGCCTGGAGGCCGCCCTGCTCTTCGACGAGGTGCGGTCGCTGGCCACCAACGAGGAACGGCAGCGGCTGGCCCGGGAGATCCACGACGGGGTGGCCCAGGAACTGGTGATGGTCGGCTACGGCATCGACAACGCCCTGGCCACCGTGCACGACGACGCCGAGGAGACCGCCGATTCGCTGCGCCTGCTGCGGCAGGAGGTCACCCGGGTGATCACCGAGCTGCGGCTGAGCCTGTTCGAGCTGCGCAGCGAGGTGGACCGGCACGGTGGCCTGGCCGCCGCGATCGCCGAGTACGCCCGCACGGTCGGTGCCTCGGGCGGGTTGCGGGTGCACCTGTCGCTGGACGAGTCCACCGCCCGGTTGCCCGCCGCCACCGAGGCCGAGCTGTTGCGCATCGCGCAGGAGGCGGTGACCAACGCGCGCAAGCACGCCGGGGCGTCCAATCTCTGGGTCACCTGTGAGGTGGACCCGCCGTACGCGCAGATCGAAGTGTCGGATGACGGTCACGGCATAGGTGACCAGCGCTCGGATGGGCACTATGGTCTTGCGATCATGGCCGAGAGAGCGGAACGTATCCGAGGCCGGTTGGAGATCAGGCCGCGGCAACCGAGCGGGACGACCGTGGCGGTGGTGATCGGTTCGTCACCCCGGCGCGATAACGTTCGCGGTAGCGCCGCAGCAGCCGTAGAAGGGGAGTAACCCGAGGATGACCACAAGTCCGACACCGGCCACCCGTACCAAGGTCCTCCTTGTAGACGACCACGACTTGATCCGCAAGGGCCTGCGGCACGCCTTCGAGCGGGACCGGCAGTTCGAGGTCGTCGGCGAGGCGGCCACGGCAGCGGAGGGCGTACGGCAGGCCGGTGCGCTGCAACCGGACGTGGTGATCATGGATCTGCGACTGCCCGACGGCAGCGGCCTGGAGGCCACCCGCGCCCTGCGCAAGTCCAGCGCGTCGATGGGCATCGTGGTGCTCACCATGTACGCGGGCGACGACCAGCTCTTCGGCGCGCTGGAGGCCGGGGCGAGCGCGTTCGTGCCGAAGACCGCGCCGGCCGACGAGGTCGTCGCCGCCGCCCGGCACGCGGCCTCCTCCCCCAGCGCCTTCACCGCCGCCGACCTGGCCGAGGCGATGAAGCGCCGGCTCGCCCCGTCCGGGCCGCAGCTGTCGCCCCGCGAGGGTCAGGTGCTGCGCCTGCTCGCCGACGGGATGAGCGTCGCCGGCATCGCCAAGCAGCTGTTCGTCAGCGAGTCGACCGCGAAGACCCACATCTCCAAGCTCTACGAGAAGCTCGGCGCGGCCAACCGGGCCCAGGCGCTGATGACCGCGCTGCGACTCGGTCTGCTCGAAGCTCCGGACGCACCGAAGTTCTGAGCCCAGCCAGACGTACCACCGACGGGGATCCGTGTCCGCCATCCGGCGGGCGCGGATCCCTTTCGCATCGATCACTGTCCGCGTTGCCGCGCTATGGTCTACCGGGCGAATGCGGGGCAGAATACCCGCCGGGGCGGTTACGCCCCGGATGGCGTGCGAAGGGGTGAGGGCATTGCAGCGGCCGGACTGGGCACCCGAGACGATCGACGTGGAACGCCCCAGCGTCGCTCGAATGTACGACTACTACCTCGGCGGCTCGCACAACTTCGCGGCCGACCGGGCGGCGGCCCGGGCGATGGTGGCGGCGGTGCCGGAGGCGCCGTTGATGGCCCAGGCCAACCGCGCGTTCCTGCGCCGGGCCGTGCAGTTCCTCACCTCGGCCGGCGTCCGGCAGTTCCTGGACATCGGTTCGGGCATCCCCACCGTCGGCAACGTGCACGAGATCGCCCAGCGGCACGCTCCCGACTCCCGGGTGGTCTACGTCGACGTCGACCCGGTCGCCGTGGCGCACAGCCGGGAGATCCTGGCCGGCAACGACGGCGCGACGGTGGTCCAGGAGGACCTGCGTCGCCCCGAGCGGATCCTCGCCCACCCGGACGTCCGCTCGTTGCTCGACTTCTCCCAGCCGGTCGCCGTTCTGGTGGTGGCGGTGCTGCACTTCGTCGCCGACGACGACCGCCCGGCCGAGGTGCTGCGCACCCTGCGCGCGGCGCTGGCCCCGGGCAGCTACCTGGTCCTCTCGCAGGCCAGCGACGACGGCCGCGACGAGGCTCAGCGGGCCGAGGCCGAAGAGGTCTACCGGCGCACCGACAACCCCCTGTGGGTACGCAGCCGGGCCGAGCTGACCGCCTTCTTCGACGGCTTCGGGCTGGTCGAACCCGGGGTGGTGTGGGTTCCGCAGTGGCGTCCGGAGACCCCGGAGAGCGCCGAGGACGCCGAACGGGCGGTCTTCCTGGGCGGAGTCGGGCAGCTCGGTGGGTGAGCCCGTGGACGCCCCGCCCTGCGTCGGGGCGTTCGCCCGCGCCTGGGCCAAGGCGCTCTCGGGCACCAGCTACCTGCCGATGACCCATGCCCAGTTGGAGACGCTGTTGCAGCGGCTCACCGACCTGCTGGCCGAGGCGCTGCGGGCGGAGCCGCTCGACCTGCGGGTGGGGCACCGGGTGGCCGACGAACTGGTCGCCGCGCACATCGCCTCCGCCGAGGCGCTCGGCCGCACCGTGGAGGTGATCCAGCTCCGGCTGATCCGTGACCTCGACCTGGTCGCCGACGACGTCGAGGACCGGATGGCCCGGCTGCTGGCCACGGTCGCCACCGGGTACGCGCGGGCGCTGCGCGACCGTACGTTGGACGAGCAGGAGTCGATCCGCCGCGCCGCGCTGACCGCCCGGGCCGAGGCGGAGCGGGCGCTGCGGGCCAGCGAGGCCCGCTTCCGGCACCAGGCCACCCACGACCCGCTCACCGACCTGCCCAACCGCACGCTGTTCGCCGAGCGGCTCGCGGCGGCCGTCGACGGGTCCACCGGCGCCGGCCGCCGGGTCGGCCTGTGCTTCCTCGACCTGGACCGGTTCAAGCGGGTCAACGACTCGTACGGCCACCAGATCGGCGATCGGGCGCTGGTCGCGGCGGCACGGCGGCTACGCCGGGCGGTCGAGCCCCACCTGGTGGCCCGGTTGGGCGGGGACGCGTTCGTCGTCCTCGTCGAGCGGTCCACCGGCACCGGGGACGTGCTGGCCGTCGCCGAGGCGGCGCTGGCCACCCTGTCCGAGCCGGTGGTGGTCGACGGAAACGACGTGACGGTCACCGCGAGCGTCGGCATCGTGGAGCGGCGGGTCGCCGACACCTCCCCGGACGACCTGCTGCGGGCCGCGGGCAGCACGCTGCAGTGGGCCAAGACCGCCGGGGGCGCGCGGTGGGCGTTGTACGACGCCGAGCGCGACGGGCGGGAACAGGCCCGCCAGGCGCTCAGCGCGGCGATTCCCGCAGGTCTGGAGCGCGGCGAGTTCTACCTCGACTACCAGCCGTTGACGTCGCTGCACGACGGCTCGCTGCTCGGGGTCGAGGCGCTGGTGCGCTGGCGCCACCCGCAGCTGGGTGTGCTGCGTCCGGACAGCTTCATCGGGCTGGCCGAGGAGACCGGGCTGATCGTGCCGCTCGGCGGCTGGGTGCTCGCCGAGGCGTGCCGGGAGGCGGTCGGCTGGACGGCCGCCGCGGGTGAGCCGCCGTACGTCAGCGTCAACCTGGCGGTACGTCAGGTCCGCCGGCCCGGCCTGGTGCAGGAGGTACGCGCCCTGCTGCGGCGCACCGGCCTGCCCCCGAACCGGCTCCAGCTGGAAATCACCGAGAGCACCATGATGACCACCGCCGAGGAGCCGGTACGCGCCCTGCGCGCCCTGGCCGACCTGGGCGTACGCATCGCCATCGACGACTTCGGCACCGGCTACAGCAACCTGGCGTACCTGCGGGACCTGCCGGTGACCGAGCTGAAGGTGGCCGGCGAGTTCGTCCGCGGGCTGCGCGCCCCGGAGCCCCGCGCCGACGAGCGGATCCTCGCCTCGCTGGTCTCCCTGGCACACGCCCTGGACCTGACGGTGACCGCCGAGGGGGTGGAGACCGGCGGGCAGGCCGAACGGCTGCGCGCGATCGGCTGCGACGCCGGCCAGGGCTGGCACTTCGGCCGCCCCGCCCCGGCCGACCGCATCCTCGCCCGCATCCGCTGAGGTGAAAGGAAGGGCCCCCTGTTAACTCCTGGCGTATAGCAGGGGACCCCTCTTAACACGAGCCGGGCGGGTCAGCCGGTGAGCAGGGTGGTCAGGCGGTGGGCCTGGGTCTCCCAGCGCCACTCCCGCTCCACCCAGGCGCGGCCGGCCGCGCCGAGCTGCCGGGCCAGGTCCCGGTCGGCGAGCAGGGTGACCACCCGGTCGGTGAGCTGGAGCAGGTCGCTCCCGTCCACCACGTACCCGGTCTCGCCCTCGCGTACCGCGTCGGGGGCGCCGCCGGAGTCGCCGGCCACCACCGGCAGGCCGGTCGCCGACGCCTCCAGGTAGACGATGCCGAGCCCTTCGACGTCCAGCCCCCGGTTGCGGGTGCGGCAGGGCATCGCGTAGACGTCACCGGCGGCGTAGTGGGCGGGCAGCTCGGCGGTGGGGACCGAGCCGGTGAAGACCACGTCCCGCTCGACGCCGACCTGGCGGGCCAGCCGCACCAGGGTGGCCCGGTACGGCCCGCCACCGACCACCAGCAACGCGACGTCGGGCACCCGGCGGCGGATCAGCGGCATCGCCCGGATCAGCATGTCCTGGCCCTTGCGGGGCACCAGGCGGGACACGCAGACCACCACCGGCCGGTCGGCCAGCCCCAGCCGGTGCCGTACCGCCGTGCCGCCGACGGCCGGGTGGTAGACGTCGGTGTCCACGCCGGGAGCGAGCCGGCGCAACTCGGTCAACCCGTCCAGCGCTCGCGCCAGCCGGGTCCGGGTGTACTCCCCCAGGTAGGTGACCACGTCCGTGCCTCGGCCGATGCGGCGCAGCGCGCCCCGGGCCACCGGCAACGCCGCCCAGCCCACCTCGTGCCCGTGGGTCAGGGCGACCACCCGCCGCACCCCGGCCCGCCGGCGCAGGCCCGCGGCGAGCAGGCCGAGCGGGGCCGCCGCGCCGAACCAGACCGTGTCGCAGTCGTACGCCTTGGCCAGCCGGGCCGCCCGGCGGGCCACCAGCGGGGTGGGCAGCAGCACCCGGGTCCGCTCACGTACCACCTCGAACGGCTGGTCGGCGTCGAACTTGTCGGCGCCGGACCAACTCGACGCGTAGACCACCACCGAGCCGGCCGGCTGGCGTACCGCGAGGTTGTGCACGAACGACTGGATGCCGCCCGGCCGGGGCGGGAAGTCGTTCGTGACCAGCAGCGTGCGGCTCATGCCGGCACTCCGCTCCGCCATGAGCTGTGCCTGATGATTCGCTCGCGGCGCTCGCTCATGGGCCGGCCTTTCTGGCGTACGCGCGGGCGGCGGCGATCCGCTCCACGGTTGACGGGTGGGAGGCGGAGTAGAGGTACTCGAAGCGGGGCGGGTCAGGGTCGGAGAGGTTGACCGTGGAGAGCCTCCGCTGCATCGACTCGAAGGTGGCCGGGTCGCCGGTCAACGCCAGCGCGTGCGCGTCGGCCCGCGCCTCGACCCGCCGCGAGATCAGCGCCTGCACCGGCGCGAAGACCAGCCCGGCCACCGTGACCAGGGCGATCAGCAGCGGGAACGCCCGGGGCTGGGCGACCGAGTCGACGCCGGCCAGGCGCAGCAGCGGCGGCCACGAGCCGATCAGGTAGAGCGCCACCACGGCGGCTGCGGCGCCGAGCGCGCCGGTGAGCGTGCCGACCGACACGTCCCGGTCCTTGGCGTGACCCAGTTCGTGCGCCACCACGGCGGTCACCTCGGCCGGCGTCGCCTCGCGCAGCAGGTTGTCGTAGACCACCACCCGGCGGGTCGGGCCGAGGCCCGAGACGTACGCGTTGACCGCCCGGGTGCGCCGGGAGGCGTCGGCGACCAGCACGTCACGCACCGGTACGCCGTCGCGGGCGGCCATTTCCATCAACTGGGTCCGCAGCGGCCCCGGCTCCATCGGGCTGAACCGGTTGAACACCGGCTCCACCAGCACCGGCAGCACGAAGGAGAGCAGCGCCACCAGGGTCGCCGCCCCGGCCGCGCCGAGCGCCCACCACCAGCGGGGCGTCAGCCGAACGACGGTGTAGAAGCCGAGCAGCGCCACCCCGCCGATGACGGCGCTGACCGCGTACGACTTGAGCAGGTCCACCGCCCAGCCGCTCCAGCCGTTGGTGGCCAGCCCGTACCGGGTGAGCACGGCGTGGCGCCAGGCGGAGAACGGCAGCGTCACCAGGTCGGCGACCAGCAGCACGGCCAGCCCACCGAGGACCGCCTGCGCGATCCAGTGGTCGCCGAAGGGACGCCCGGCCAGCTCGATCAGGCGGCTGCCCAGCGGGGTCAACCCGAGCGCCAGCGCCACCAGCAGCCCGACGCCCAGCGCCACCCACCCGCCGGGGCGCAGCGCGGAGCGGAACTGCCGGGCCCGCTCCACCTGGTCGGCGGGCAGGTCGCGGAGCGCGGCGAGCTGGTCGGCCCGGGGCGCCGGCGGGCGGTGCCACGGGATCAGCACCAGCGCGGCCACGACCAGGGCGACGCCGAGACCGGCCAGGGTGAGCAGCGCCCAGCCACGCGGAGTCATCCCGACACCCCGCCGCGCCGTTTCCCCGTCATGCCGCCGCTCCTCCCGCCCCGTGCGCGCCCATCCTAGTTGTCCGCTCCGGGCCGCCCCGGCACGACAGCCGCCACCGCGAAGGGCAACGTCGTCATCCGCCGGGCCTGAGCGCACGGTCACCACGGAAACGAGGAACCGATGCCCACGTCGGCTCAGGAGCGGGACAGCCGACGCAGCAGCGAGTCGGCGCCCAGCGGGTACGCGCCGTGCCGGCGTACCCCGTCGGCGACCTCCCGGTCGGAGGAGATCACCACCACCGGACGGCCCGGCGGCTCGGCGCGCACCAGGCGCCGGATCAGCTCGTCGGCGGTCTCGCCCTTGCGGGAGAAGAGCACCCGCACCCCGCGCGGGGTGGGCGGCAGCCCGTGCATCCGTTCGGCTCCGTCGAAGACCACGGTCACCTCGTCGCCGGTCTGCGCGGCGATCCCGCCGAGGCCGCTGATCAGGCGCTTGCGCTGCTGCTCCAGCGACATCTCGCCGAAGCCGCGCTTGGTGACGTTGTAGCCGTCCACCACCAGGTGGGCCCGGGGCAGGGCGAGCAGCTGGTCCAGCCGGGCCGGGTCGTCGGTGTCCCGGGCCCGGGCCGCGGCACCGGCCGGGGTGGCTGCCGAGGAGTCGGCGAAGGCGTCCGCGACGAAGTCGGCGGGCAGCTTGTCGACCGGGTCCAGCGCCAGCTCCCGGCGCAGCCCGACGGCGGCCTGACCGATGGTCTCCAGCAGCAGCCACAACCGCGCGTCGTCGACCGAGCGGGCCTCCTTGGCGCTGACCCGGGCCACCCCGGCCGCCGCCTCGGCCTCGGCCAGCCGGGCCCGCGCCCGACGTAGCTCGGCGTCCACATCCGCCGCGGCCCGCGTGGCCCGGCCTCGTTCGGTGGCCAGCAGCTCGCCCGCCTTGCGCTCGCGGGCCTGGGTCTCCCGCAGCGTCCGGGTCAGCTGCCGGGCCTCCTCCCGCAGCTGGCCCAGCTCCTCTCGGGTCCTTGCCAGTTCGTCGCGCAGCTTGTCGGCCTCGACCCGGGCCACCGCCCGGTCGTGCTCGGCGCGGCCGGCCCGCTGCTCGGCCTGGCGGACCAGTTCGGCCACCACCGCGGTGTCCGCCTCGGCGCGCACGGCCGCGCCGCTGGCCTCGATCAACTCCCGCCAGCCGCGCGGCCGGGCCAGGTAGGCCAGGGCCGCCACCTCGACCGGGTCGGCGGCGGCGGGGGCCGTCCCCTCGACCACGGCGGTGCCCAGGTCACCGGCGTCGGCCAGGACCCGGGCGGTGACCCGCTGCCGGAACAGCGGGTCGGCGGTGAGCTGGGCGGCGATCACCGGCGCACCGAGCCTGGCCCGCCGGTTGGGGGCGAACTTGGCGACCCGGCGCAGCGGCACGGGCACCTCGTCGGCGGGCAGGCCGGGCAGCACGGCGGCGGTGAGCGAGACGATCCGCTGCCGGACCGGCTCGGGCAGGCTCGGCTCCGGCTCCGGCGGCTCCACCGGCGGCGAGAGATCGCCGGGAACTTCTTCCTCACCGGCAACCGGCACGGCGACGACCTGCTCCTCCTGCGGGAGGTTGGCGTCGTGCGGCTCGGTGAGGGGCATGTGGCAAGTCTCCCACCGCGACCGGGCCCACCGCCTGGTGAGTGAGCCGATCTCTCATCCTAGACCGGTGGAGACGGGTGGGGCCGATGGGGCGCAAGTGTCGCACCGGACCGCTACCGTGCCGCCGATGGCAGCACAGGAGTACCTGCAACCGGCACTGGCCGGGCTCGACCCGGCCGTCGACGGCATCGACCCGGCGCTGCCGCTGTACGCGACGACGTTCGTGGTGGTCGACCTGGAGACGACCGGCGGCGCCCCCGACGGCGGCGGCATCACCGAGATCGGCGCGGTCAAGGTGCGCGGCGGTGAGCAGTTGGGGGTGCTGGCCACCCTGGTCAATCCCGGGGTGCCGATCCCGCCCTTCATCACCGTGCTGACCGGCATCACCCAGGCGATGCTGCTGCCGGCACCGCCGATCGAGCAGGTGCTGCCGAGCTTCCTGGAGTTCGTCTCGGACGCCGTGCTGGTCGCCCACAACGCTCCGTACGACGTCGGTTTCCTCAAGGCGGCCTGCGCCAAGCACGGCTACCGCTGGCCGAACCCCAAGGTGCTGGACACCGCCGCGCTGGCCCGGCGGGTGCTGCTGCGCGACGAGGTGCCCAACCGCAAGCTCGGCACCCTGGCCGCCTACTTCCGCGCGGCCACCCAGCCGACCCACCGGGCGCTGGACGACGCCCGGGCGACCGTCGACGTGCTGCACGGGCTCATCGGGCGGCTCGGCGGGCACCGGGTCGACACCATCGGCGACGCGATCGAGTACTCCCGGGCGGTCACCCCGACCCAGCGGCGCAAGCGGCACCTGGCCGACGGCCTGCCCCGTTCCCCCGGGGTCTACATCTTCCGCGCCGCCGACGACCGGCCGTTGTACGTCGGCACCTCCCGGGACATCGCCACCCGGGTACGCAGCTATTTCACGGCGGCCGAGAAGCGCGCCCGGATCTCCGAGATGCTGGCCGCCGCCGAGCGGGTCGAGGCGGTCGAGTGCGCGCACTCGCTGGAGGCGGAGGTCCGCGAGCTGCGGCTGATCGGGGCGCACGCGCCGCCGTACAACCGGCGCTCGAAGTTCCCGGAGCGGGTGCTCTGGCTGAAGCTGACCGACGGGCCGTACCCCCGGTTGTCGGTGGTCCGGGAGATCTCCCCCGGTGACCGCGCCTACCTCGGCCCGTTCACCTCCCGGCGGGCCGCGGAGCTGGCCGCCGCCGGTTTCCACGACGCGGTGCCGCTGCGCCAGTGCACCCACCGGCTGTCGCTGCGCACCGTCACGCCGGCCTGCGCGCTGGCCGAGCTGGGTCGCTGCCCGGCGCCCTGCGAGCACCGGATCACCCCCGAGGAGTACGACGCCCGCGCGGTGGCACCGTTCGCCACCGCCACCATCGGCGACCCGCAGCCGGTGGTGGACGCCCTGCTCGCCCGGATCGAGACGCTCTCGGCCGGCCAGCGGTACGAGGAGGCCGCCGTGCTGCGGTCCCGGCTGGCCGCGGTGCTGCGGGCGGCCGTACGCATGCAGCGCCTCGCCGCGCTGAGCACGATCGCCGAGCTGGCCGCCGCCCGCCCGGCCGCCGGCGGCGGCTGGGAGTTGGCGCTGGTGCGGCACGGTCGGCTGGCCGGGGCTGGCGTCTCCCCGCCCGGGGTCCATCCTCGACCGACGCTGGCCGTCATCCGCGCCACCGCCGAGACGGTGCCGCCCGGCCACGGTCCGGTCCCGGCCGCCAGTCCCGAGGAGTCGGAACGGATCCTGTCCTGGTTGGAGCGACCGGAGACCCGGCTGGTCGAGATGTCCGCCGGATGGGCTTCGCCGGTGGCCGGCGCGGCCCGGTTCCGCGACCTTCTCAGCAAGGCCGAGAGCGCCGCGTCCCACCAACTCTGGTCCGAACGCTCATGAGCAAGTGTCCGATCGGACTACGTCGACTCACTTAGTCTGTTAAGGAAGTGCAGTCGTGCCCGTTTCGAGGGTCTGCTCCCGGTTGCCGGGTTCCGACGCTCACGGAGCGGGGGTGAGGGGGTGTCCCGGGTGGACGTCGACGCCGGTCGCGGCGGCGCCCTGGGGGGCGCGCTCCCGACACAGCCGGGCGAGCTGCCGTTGGCCCGCCGGCTCCGCTCGCTGCTGACCTGGCCCACCGCCGAGACCGAACCGGTCGGCCAGCTGGTCCGCACCCACCGTGGCATCCACACCAGCGCCGATCCCGCAGTGCTGCGCCGGGCGTACACGATCGCGGAGAACATGCACCGCGGCCAGTTCCGCAAGAGCGGTGAGCCGTACATCACCCACCCGCTCGCGGTCGCCGAGATCTGCGCCGACCTGGGCATGGACACCACCACCCTGGTGGCGGCCCTGTTGCACGACACGGTGGAGGACACCCGCTACACGCTGCAGGCGCTGGCCGAGGACTTCGGCCACGAGGTGGCCCACCTGGTCGACGGGGTGACCAAGTTCGACAAGGCGTTCTACGGAAAGGCCGCCGAGGCGGAGACCATCCGCAAGATGATCATCGCGGCCGGCAAGGACGTCCGGGTGCTGATCATCAAGCTCGCCGACCGGCTGCACAACATGCGAACCCTGGGCGTACGCTCGGCGGCCTCCCGGGAGCGGATCGCCCGCAAGACCCAGGAGGTGCTGGTACCGCTCTGCGACCGGCTGGGCATCCAGACCCTCAAGCGGGAGCTGGACGACGTGGTGCTGCTGCACCTGGAGCCGGAGGAGCACGCCCGGATCGCCCGGCACGTGCACGACCGCCCCGGGTGGGACAACTACCTCGCCGACGTGGTGGCCCAGGCCCGGGTGGCGCTGCGCCGGGGCCGGGTCGACGCCGAGGTGGCTCCCCGCGCCCGGCACCTCTACTCGATCTGGAAGGACACCGTCGCCGGCGGCCACACCGTCCCGTACGACCTGCCCCGCATCACCATCGTGGTGGACGGCCCGGCCACCGACTGCTACGCGGCGCTCGGCGCGATCCACGGGCTGTGGCGGCCGATCCCCGGCCGTTTCAAGGACTTCATCGCCTCGCCGAAGAACAACCTCTACCGGTCCCTGCACACCAGCGTCTGCGGCCCGAAGAACCGCACCGTGGAGGTGCTGATCCGCACCGGGGAGATGCACCGCTCGGCCGAGTACGGTGTGGCCGCCGATTTCCGCTTCCCCGGCTCCGGCGAGGCCGCCGCCCGCTCCGAGCAGCTCGACTGGCTGCGCCGGGTGCTCGACTGGGAACAGGACGCCGCCGACCCGGCGCAGTTCCTCCAGTCGCTGCGCTGCGACCTGGCCGAGGCGCAGATCCAGGTGGTCGCCGAGGGACGGCAGATCGTCCTGCCGGCCGGGGCCACGCCGGTCGACCTGGCGTACGAGCTGGGCACCGATCGGGGCGACCGGTGCCTCGCCGCCCGGATCAACGGCCGGCTGGTCCCGCTCTCCTCCGAACTGGAGGAGGGCGACGTGGTCGAGATCTTCACCGAGACCGACGAGGAGAGCAGCCTCGACGCCGAGGTCGCCCCGCGCGGTCCGCGCCGCGAGTGGCTGGGCTTCGTCAAGTCGCCGCACGCGCAGATGCAGATCAACCGGTGGTTCGCCGATCACAGCGAGCCGGGCATCTCGATCAGCGACAAGGTCCGGCTCGGCCGGGCCACCATCGGGCTGGCCCTGCGTCAGCACAACCGGGGCCTGGCCAGCGACCTGCCGCTGCTGCGGTTGTCGGAGGAACTCGGCTACCCCGACCTGGAGACCCTGCTGGTCGCGGTCTTCGACCGGGTGATCGAACCGGACGCCGTGGTACGCCAGCTCATCGACCTGGTCGACCACCGGCAGTGACCCACTGTGGTCCCGGGGGGCGAGCACGCCCTACGGCAACTAGCCTGGACCCATGATCCCCCGCTCGCGCCGCACCGGCCGCGCCGTCGCTTACCAGGTCTTCTACCGACTGCCGCTACCGGTGCGGCGTCGGCTGGTGCGACTGGCCGTGCCGAAGTACATCGTCGGCGCCGTCACGCTGGTCCGCGACAGCGAGGCCGAGGGCGCGGGACGGCTGCTGCTGCTCCGGCAGCCACCGGGCCGGGGTTGGACCCTCCCCGCCGGGCTGCTGCAACGCGGCGAGAACCCGGCGGTGGGCGCGGCCCGGGAGCTGTACGAGGAGGCCGGCGTCCGGCTCTCCCCCGCCCGGCTGAGCCCGGCGGTGCCCAACGCGGTCGTGCACGCCAAGGGTTGGGTGGACGTGGTGTTCACCGCCGAGGTGCCCGCGTCGAGCACCCCGCTGACCGTGGACGGGGCGGAAGTCTTCGAGGCCGCCTGGCACCCGCTGGACGACCTGCCGAAGCTGACCTGGCCCACCGCCCGCCTGCTCGCCTACTACGACATCGGTCCGCTGGCCGGGCAGTTCCCGCCGCCGCTACCCGACAAGATGCCGTGACCGGGCCTGATGATGGCCTGGCGGAGAGCCGATCTGCGGTGCCCTCCGGCGGCGGGATCTGCGCGGTGGTGCTCGCCGCCGGCGAGGGCACCCGGCTGCGCCCACTGACCGAGCGGCTACCCAAGGCGCTCTGCCCGGTGGGCAACGTGCCGCTGCTCGACCGGGCGCTGGCCCGGCTCGCCGGTCTCGGCCTGACCGGGCCGGCGGCGGTCGCCGTCAACGCCTGCTACCTCGGCGATCAGGTAGCCGACCGGATCGGCGAGCGGGCGCACCTCTCGGTGGAACCCGGCAGCCCACTCGGCACCGCGGGCGGGGTGGGCCGGCTGCGGGACTGGATCGCCGGGCGGGGCGTGCTGGTCGGCAACGCCGACGCGTACCTCGCCGACCCGGCGGCGCAGCCCGGGCCGGACATCGCCGCGTTGCTGGCGGGCTGGGACGGTGACTCGGTACGCCTGCTCGGCCAGCCCGCGCCCGACCCGGACGCGCCGGGCACCTTCGACGGGCACGTCTTCACCGGCTTCTCCCTGCTGCCCTGGCGGCTGGTCCGCGACCTGCCGGCGGTCTTCGGCGACCTGGTACGCGCGGTGTGGCGTCCGGCCGAGGCCGCCGGCCGACTGACCGTGGTCCCCTACCGGGGCACCTTTTACGACACCGGCACCCCGGCCGACTACCTCGCCGCCAACCTGCACGCCGTCGGCGAGGGATGCGTGATCGACCCGGCCGCCACGGTCACCGGCCGCTGCCACCGGTCGGTGGTCGGCGCGGGCGCCACGGTGCGCGGGGCGGTCACCCGCAGCGTGGTCTGGCCCGGCGCCACGGTGGGCGCCGACGAACGTCTGCACGACGTGATCCGTGCCGGCACCGACCTCACCGTCCCGGCGGACTGAGCCCCTCGTCGGGCTTTAGCATGGGCGGCGACGCCGACGAACGGAGCAGCCTGCCGTGATCACCGCGATCGTCCTGATCGACTGCGCCACCGACTCGATTCCCGAGGTAGCCGAGGCCCTGGCCAACCTGTCCGGGGTCAGCGAGGTCTACTCGGTGGCCGGGCACGTCGACCTGATCGCCATGGTCCGAGTCCGCGAGTTCGAGGAGATCGCCCAGATCATCGCGGGCAGCATCTCGAAGGTGCCGGGGGTGCTCAACACCGAGTCGCACATCGCGTTCCGCGCGTACTCCCGGCACGACCTGGAGGAGGCCTTCGCCATCGGCCTGGGCAGCGCGGACTAAGAGCGACCGGCAATAGGGCGGTGGAGGCGAGGCGGGTCCTGGCCGACGACGACAACGCCGCCAGCCCGAGTGCCAGGGCGCGCCGCAGCCCCGCCAGTCCTATTGCCGGTCGCTCTAAGGCCGGACATCCCCTGGCCTCCCCCTCCCCACTCACTCCCTTTGCACTGCTTCAACGGACGCAACGGTTCCGGCGGGTAGCTGGTGCGGCAGTCTGTGGGCGGACCGGCACAGTGCGGAGACGGGTACGGCTGAAGCGCAAACCAGGCTCTACGTCCGGCGGGCGGTTGCCTCGACGGACCACCCCCTCGGGGCGACCCGACGGTGGGGGGCCTGTCTGCCGAAACCGTTGCGTCCGTTGAAGCAGAGCAAAGACATCCCAGGTGCTTGGATGTCAAGCGGTGGCGTGGTTGGGGTGGTGTGACCAGGCGGTCGTCTCGTCGTAGACGGTGTTGGTCTTGAG
>NZ_JBFBAO010000019.1:0-38058 GCF_040682255.1 Micromonospora sp. NPDC051296
GCTCTTACGCAGGGTGGTGTTCATGGTGGAAGCTCCGTTCCGGGGGGTTGGGTGCCGCCTGCCGGTGGGGCTGGGGGATGGCGGTGCGGCACCAGCGCCGTGTGGCGCTGAACGAGCGGCGGGAAAGGATCTGGCCGGCGGGCTCGCGGGCTCATGGGCTCTTCGCGGCGCCGGGACGGTGTTCAACGACTGACCGGGGCGGGTCATTCCCGCAGGGGTCTGCCGGTCGCGGCGCACGCCCTGGTCGGGCGGGGCGGGGCGGTCCTGCTCGGTCAGCCACGGGTTACAACGCCATCCACCCGCCCAGGATTCCCCCCCCCCGAGCCGACCGGCCGACCGGGCATACCGGACATAACGCCCGGATGGGGCGGCCTCCGCCGGACACGAGACCGTGCGGCACCGCGTCGGCGGACGCAACGAGAGCCGTCAACGGCAGGCGGGGGTTATCTGTCCCCAACGGGTGATGTCACTGAGAAATAATTATGTCTGAGTGACATCACGCCTACGAGGTAGACATGCTCCGGCTCAGTCCGGCCACCGGGGCTCCGGGATCCCAAGCCTCCGCTTCATCGCATGCCGCGTAACGCGGTCTGGAGGCGTTCCTGAGCGCGGCGGCGGCGTTCGTTGCTGGCCCCGAGGACCAGCAGCAGGAAGCCGACCGGGATCAACGCCAGCCACGGTCCGAGGCTGAACAGCGCGTGCACCGCCGCGATGGCGGTGACCGCCGCGCCGACGATCACCGGTGCCTGCTGCTGGCTCATCGAACCGAAGACCAGTACGGCGACGGCGCCGAGCAGCAGCAGGACCTGACGCAGCGTGCTCGAATCGGTGGCCAGCACGATCGCCAGGGTGGGTACGAAGGCGGCCACCAGCGCCGGCCCGTACGCCACCCAACTGCTCAGGTCGGGCCGCTGGCGCAGTTCCAGGACGCCCACCAGCAGCGCGAGCGCGGCGAACGGCAGCGTGTACGCCTCGGGCAGCGCCACGTGGGCGACCCGCATCAGGATCCACCAGGCGGTGATCTCGCAGACCACCACCGCCCAGAACAGGATTCGCCGCTCGGTCGGCCGGCGACCGGGCCGGGTCGCCGCGAGACCGAGGACCGCGCCCCAGGCGGCCAGCAGAGCGGCGATGTGTCGAGGCGAGTCGAAGGCCAAAGCCAGCGCGATCAGGGCGGCCGCGTACCCGGTCCATTCCACCGTCGCCGCCTCGCGCTGCGCCTCGGGGCGGCGCAGCCGGGGCAGGGTGGCGGCGACGACCTGCAACGCGGCGCCGACTGCGAGCACCCCGAACGCCGACCAGACCGCGGCGAGCCCGGCCACCAGACCGGCGGTGAGTACGAAGAGTTGCGCCATCAGCGAGGCGAACAGCCAGCCGAGGATGCGCGCCGGCGAGGTGGTGCCGGACAGCGCGGCGACCACGCCGACGCCGACCGCGCCGCCGAGGGTGAACAGGGTCAGCTCCCGGGTGGCCAGGCTGCCCGCGAGGCCCGCCCCGCCGGCAGCCAGGCCGATCACGAGGACGAGCACCCGGGCCAGCCGCAACGAGCGGGCCCGCTCCTCGATGGACGGGGGTGGCGTCAGGGCCAGCCCCAGCATCGAGATGGTGAACACCGCCAGCGCCGAGAGGGTGCTCGTCGGCCAGCCGCCGCCGAGCGCGACCGGAGTGATCAACAGGGTCACCGCGGCGCCGGGCAGTACCACCGGCACGGCCCGGGACCGTCGGCCGCCGCTGAAGCCGGTGGCCGCAAGTGCCGCCGTCACGGTGAGCAGCAGCGCGGTGAGCACATGGGTCGGGTTGACCGCGGCCGGTGGTGGGGTGAGCAGTTCCGGTGGCGGCCCGTGCCAGATCCTCTGCAGCGTGCGATGCGGGTCGACCAGCGCCGCCAGCAGCGCCGGGGTGAGGGAGACCAGCGCCAGGATGGTCGGTAGCGCGGCGGCGGCCAGGGCACCGGCGGCCGGGCTCACCCGCCACCGGCGCCGCGCACCGTCGTCGGGCAGCCGCAGCGCCCCGTCCAGCAGCACCGACCAGCGGCGGACCGGATGCGCCGCGCCAGCCGGCGGCTCGGTCGCGCCCCGGACCAGTTCGGCGAGCACTCCGAGCAGGGCCGCCGCGGCGGCGTAGACGCCGACCGGCAGGCCGATGGGTACCGCGGCCAGCGCGGTGACCGTCGCCCCGCCGACCACACCGGCGCTGGCCCAGGGCAGGTACTGCGGGACCTGCCGGCGGGCGGCGGCCACTGCGGCCAGGCCGAGGCTGGACGCGGCCAGGCCGGCAGTCAGCACCACCTGAGGCGAATGGCCGAACTCGGCGGCCAGGGTGGCCATGGCGCCCGGCAATGCCAGCAACGCCGCTCCCACGCCCGCGCCGCCGATCTGCGCCAGGTGCGGCGGCATTCCCTCGGTGTGGATGTCCTCGACGAGCGGCCCGGCCGTGGCGCGGGCCAGCGCCGCCACCACCGCGCCGATCAGCGCGATGCTGGCCAGGGCAAGCGCGGTGGTCCACGGTCGTACCAGGCCGGCGCCGGCCGCGTGCAACGCGACCACCCCGGCGACCGTGATCCGGGACAGCGCGGCCCGGGGATCGGCGGAGGCGACGGCGGCCATCCCGAAGACGGTGGCGACCATGCCGCCGATCAGGACCGGCGACCACCACGGCAGGTTGAACGCGGCGGGAGCGCCGATGGTGGCCAACACGACCGCTACGCCGGACACGTCGTAGCGCCAGGGTGGCGGTAGCAGGATGCCGGCGGCCGCCGCGAGCAGGACCAGGGCGATCGGGCCCTGCCAGGTCGGGCCACCGGTCGGCGCGGCCGGCCAGCCGCTCAGGTCACCGTGCCAGATCGGGCCGGGGGTGGCCAGGACGCCGACGCCACCGCGCAGGGCCATCCAGCCGGCCAGCAGGCCGATCAGCACGCCACCGACCGCGAGACCGAGGACGGGCCCGCGCCGCGACTGCTCGGGCATCGCCCGCGCGGCGACGGCGACCACCAGGACCAGCGCGGCGGCGACGGCGAGCTGCCCGCCCGGCGCGAGCACCGCACCGATCCGCAGCAGGGTGGCGACCAGGGCGGCGGTCACCGCGGCGGCGGCCAGGTCGGAACCGTCCAGGGTCAGGTCGGAGCGGCGGCCGGCATCGATCGACGGGGCCAGGAAGAGCAGCACGGCGGAGACCAGCAGCAGCGCACCGACCCAGGCGTCGGCCACGGTGGCTCCCGGTGCGCCGAAACCGGCCGCGGCGACCACCAGTGCGCCGAGGCCGGTGCCCACCGACAACGGCACCGGGATCTGCCGTTGGGACACCTGGACGACGGCGGCGTAGCCGAGGGTGGCGCAGACGGCGAGGAAGCTGGCCGCCAGCACCGGCACGGTCGCCTCGCGCAGGCTCCCCGGGGTCGGCGTGGCGTCGGTGGGCAGGGTGGCGGCGACGAACGCGGCCACCGCCCCGGGCAGCGCGAAGGCGGCACCTCCGGCGGCCCAGGCCGAGACGATGTCCGCGGCGGCCGGGGCGAGCCGGATCCGGGGGGCGGCGGCGATCAGGGCACCGGCCACGACGAGGGTGACCAGCACGGCGGCGGTCAGCGCCGGGCGGGCCAGGGCGGCGCCCGCGCCGGCCAGCCCGACGCTGGCGGCGGCCACCGCGTGGGCCAGCGCCGCCCGGGTGGTGCGGGCGGACAGCCCGATCGCCCCGATGCCGATCGCGGTGAGCACCATCGGCCACGGCGCCAACGTCCAGGCCAACCCGAACGAGGCCGGTACGGCGAGGGCGGTCAGCGCGGCGCCGGTCACCGCGAACTCGCGGCGGATCTCCGGCGGCAGAGCCAGCACCGCGGCCACGGTCAGCAGGAAGGCACTGGCGGCGAGCTGCCAGGCGGCCGGTCCCACCGCGGCGGCCAGTTCGGCCGGATACCGGCCGAGGTCCGCCGCCCAGGCCGGCAGGGCCGCCCGCACCGGGGCGATCCCGGCGCGCAGGGCACTGCCGGCGACCACCACCCCGCTGACCGTCAACGCCACCGCGGCGGCCAGCTGCGGCCCGCGCCGGGCCGACTCCGGCACCGCGCGGACCGCGAGGCCGGTGACCGTGATGACGGCCGCGATCAGCAGCAGCGAGCGCCCGGGCAGCGCCACCGAGGCAATCCGGCCCAGTGCGCCGATGACGGCGAGGGTGAGCACACCCGCGCCGATGTCGGGCAGCGGGGGACGCCGCAGCAGCAGCGTCCCGGCCAGACAGACGGTGGCGGCCAGCAGCAGCACCAGGCCGGCGCCGGTCGCGCCCGGCATGGTGCTCGTCCGCAGCAGGGCGGTCACCGCGTACGCGAGGCCGACCGCGACCGCGACGCCGTGCAGCGCCCAGGTCAGCTCCCGCAGCCCCGGCACCGGCCGGGTCGGTGGGGCCGCCTGGGCGTCGGCGGTGAGGTCGAGCAGTTCGCCGGCCTCCTCCGGCGCCCCCTCGGGCCGCCCCTCGGCCTGCCGCTGCCGGGGTGCGTTCACCCGGCCCGCCGCGGTCGGGGCCGCCTCGCCGGCGAGCGGCTGCTCCACGGTGACCGGGGAGCGGGCCAACCAGAGGTCGAGCACGGCCACCACGGTGAGTACCAGTGCCCAGCCGGCCGGGCCGGTGATCCGGTCGTACGCCAGCAGCGGCACCACCGGCTGGGCGGCCAGCACGGTGGCGAACCGGGGGGCGCGCAGCCGGGTCCAGCCGGCGTACCCGGCGGAGATGGCGGCGGTGACCGCGAAGATCACCCCGGCGAACACCGTGCCGGAGGCGTCGGCGCCGATCCAGTCCACGGCCCACAGCGCGTACCCGGCGAGCGGCATCAGGAGCAGGCCCACCGCGGCGATGGTCTCGGCGGTGGAGGTCAGCCCCCGCTTGGCCAGCACCGGCGGGGCGAGCAGCATGAGCACGGTCGCGAGCAGCAGGATGCCGAGGCGGGCCAGCGCGTCCATCGAGCTGGTCGCGACCACGGCGAAGACCACCGCGGCGACGCCGAGCAGCAGCGCGCCGAGGCCGAGGGGGATGTTCTGGACCTCCCGCGAGGACGCCTCCGGCGGGTGCTCGGGGTCGTCGGCGTCCAGCCAGACCGGGGCGACCGGTGGTGGCGGCGGCGGATCCTCCGTACCGGCGGTGGCGCCCTGCCGGGGCACCCGGGGCGGCGCCGCGCCGTCGGCCGGAGGTTGGCGCGACGGTCGGCGCCGCAGCACGCGGCGGGGGCGGGCGGCCTGTCTGGTGCGCTCGTCACCGGTGTTGCCGGCGTGCGCGAGGATGTCCCGCTGAAAGAGCGCGGCCTGCATCTTGGCGGCGAGCTTCCGCTGCTCGCTGGCGATGGCGGCCTCGCGGGCCTTCATCTCCGCGATGGACTTTTCGATCTCCGCCAGGTGCTCGGCCCACTGTGGCTGGTGGGCGCCGCAGTGCGGGCAGCGCACCGCCGGCTTGATCTCCCGGCCGCACGAGGAGCACTGAAAGGTCGCCACGACACCCCTCCACCCGCACTGTGGATTCCCACTGTCGCAGCA
Source organism: Micromonospora sp. NPDC051296 (assembly GCF_040682255.1). NCBI lineage: Bacteria > Bacillati > Actinomycetota > Actinomycetes > Micromonosporales > Micromonosporaceae > Micromonospora > Micromonospora sp. NPDC051296. The sequence goes on from NZ_JBFBAO010000019.1 coordinate 5,514, forward strand.
TGCCCAATGCGGGCCAGGAATTCGACCGTTGTCGGCGGGTCAGGTACGCCGGGAGGCAGGACAGCACCGCGCAAACCAGTCGACTTCGGCGTCAGGCCGATCGCGGCGGCTCGGCGAAGTCAGGAAATCCGGCCGCACACTCAGGGCCGGCCCAGGCCGCGGTACTCCCAACCGGCCTGCGTCCACAGTGCCGAGTCGAGGCAGTTCCGGGCGTCGACCACCCGTCGACCCGCGACCAGCTCACCGAGGACGGTCGGGTCGGCGTTGCGGAAATCCGCCCACTCGGTGAGCACGCAGACCAGGTCGACGTCGGTCACCGCCCCGGTCATGTCGGGCTCGTAGGTCAGCTCTGGTACCGCCCGGCGGGCGTTCTCCATGCCCTGGGGGTCGTAGACGTGCACGTCGGCGCCGGCCTTGTGCAGCAGCGCCGCGACGGCGAGGGCGGGCGCGTCCCGGACGTCGTCGGTGTTGGGCTTGAAGGTCGCGCCGAGCACCGCGATCCGGGTGCCGGACAGGTCCGGGCCGGCCGGCCCGGAGCGGCGGCCGAGCAGGTCGGCGGCGAGTTGCAGGACCCGGGTGCGGCGACGCAGGTTGATCAGGTCGACCTCGTGCAGGAAGCGCAGTGCCTCGCCGGCACCGAGCTCCTGGGCCCGGGCCTGGAAGGCGCGGATGTCCTTGGGCAGGCAGGCGCCGCCGAAGCCGAGGCCGGCCTGGAGGAAGCGGTTGCCGATGCGGGGGTCGTAGCCGATGGCCTTGGCGAGCTGGGTGACGTCGCCGCCGGAGGCCTCGCAGACCTCGGCCATCGCGTTGATGAAGGAGATCTTGGTGGCCAGGAAGGCGTTCGCGGCGACCTTGACCAACTCGGCGGTGGCGAAGTCGGTGACCACCAGGGGCACCTCGCGGTCCTCGGTGGCGGCCAGGTCGAACACGCCCTTGTGCGCCGCGTACAGCATGCCGTTGGCCCACTCGCTCTTGACGCCGACCACGATCCGGTTCGGACGCAGTACGTCGTCGACGGCGAAGCCCTCCTGGAGGAACTCGGGGCTCCAGGCCACCTCGACGCCGAGGTCGGTCGGGGTGTGCTTGCCGACCAGCTGCTCCACCCACTCGGCGGTGCCGACCGGGACGGTGGACTTGCCGACGATCAGCGCCTTGCGGGTCAGGTGCTGGGCCAGGCTGGTGACCGACGCCTCGACGTACGACAGGTCGGCGCCCATCCCGTCGGCGCGCTGCGGGGTGCCGACGCAGATGAAGTGCACGTCACCGAAGTCGGCGGTCTCGGCGATGTCGGTGCTGAACCGCAGCCGCCCGGCGGCCAGGTTGCGCCGGAGCAGCTCGTCGAGGCCGGGCTCGTGGATTGGCACCTTGCCGGCGTTGAGTTTGGCGATCTTGTCCGCGTCGACGTCGAACCCGAGTACCTCGTAGCCGAGTTCGGCGTAGCAGATGGCGTAGGTCGCGCCGAGGTAGCCGGTGCCCAGGAAGGTCACCCGGGGGCGGGCGGCACCCGAGGGAGGGGTCACCGCGGCGATGCCGGGCATCGGCTGGGTGTTCGGGTACGGGATCGTCACGCCTGTCTTCTCCGCTCGCACTGGCGCCGCGTGGTCGCGTCGCGTTCCGCTGCGGCGCCTGGCGGGGCGCCGGTGAGAGTGGTTCTCTGTCTGTCTTCCATCATCGCCGAGCGGCGTCGGTGCTCCGCCAGCGGCCGAGCCTACGCACCGGTAACAACACCTGAACTGTGGCCGTTATCCTTCAGTCTGCGTGCTGGGCGCCCAGGTGACGCTACAGACTCCGCATGATAGTGGTGAAGGGGAGGGCCGGCATGGCCGCAGAACAGTCGTTCGACGTGTATCGGTTGCCCGAGGAGCATGAGGCGATCCGGGACGCGGTCCGTGAGGTCTGTGCGGCGAAGGTGGCCCCGCACGCCGCTGAGGCGGATGAGACCGGTGAGTTCCCGAAGGCGTCGTACGACGCGTTGCGCGCCGCCGATTTCCACGCCTCGCACATCCCGGTCGAGTACGGCGGCGCCGGGGCGGACGCGTTGGCCACCGCGATCGTGATCGAGGAGGTGGCGCGGGCCTGCGCCTCGTCCTCGCTCATCCCGGCGGTGAACAAGCTGGGCACCATGCCGCTCCTGCTGGCCGGTTCGGACGAGCTCAAGCGCCGCTACCTGACCCCGGTCGCCGCCGGCGAGGGGATGTTCTCGTACTGCCTCTCCGAGCCGGAGGCCGGCAGCGACGCGGCGTCGATGACCACCCGGGCGGTGCGTGACGGTGATCACTGGGTGCTCAACGGCGTCAAGCGGTGGATCACCAACGCTGGTGTCTCCGAGTTCTACACCGTCTTCGCGGTGACCGACCCCGACGCCCGGTCCCGGGGCATCTCCGCCTTCGTGGTCGAGAAGTCCGACCCGGGGGTCAGCTTCGGCGCGCCGGAGAAGAAGCTCGGCATCAAGGGCTCACCGACCCGCGAGGTCTACCTGGACGGCGTACGGATCCCGGCGGACCGGATGATCGGCGCCGAGGGCACCGGCTTCGGCACCGCGATGAAGACCCTGGACCACACCCGGGTCACCATCGCCGCGCAGGCCGTCGGCATCGCCCAGGGCGCGCTCGACTACGCCAAGGGGTACGTCGCCGAACGCAAGCAGTTCGGCAAGGCGGTCGCCGAGTTCCAGGGTGTCCAGTTCATGCTCGCCGACATGGGCATGAAGCTGGAGGCGGCCCGGCAGCTGACGTACGCCGCGGCCGGCCGGTCCGAGCGGGGCGACGCCGATCTCACCTACTTCGGCGCGGCGGCCAAGTGCTTCGCCTCGGACGCCGCCATGGAGATCACCACCGACGCGGTGCAGCTGCTCGGTGGTTACGGGTACACCCGGGACTACCCGGTCGAGCGGATGATGCGCGACGCCAAGATCACCCAGATCTACGAGGGCACCAACCAGGTGCAGCGCATCGTGATGGCCCGCCAACTGCTCAAGGGCTGAGACCCTCTGACGGTCGTCACCCAGCCTGGTCGTCATCCCGCCCGGTCGTCACCCACTCGGCGCCTGCCGGGCGGGTGACGACCGGTGGATCTCCGTCGGGTCAGTTGGTGGCGTCGTCGCGCCGGGACAGGCTGCCCGGCGGCGCCGACCAGGGCGAGGCGTTGTCGGTACGCCGGGGCAGCGGCTCGGTCGGCGTCGGGTCCGGGTCGGGGTAGCCCAGGCTCGGCGGAGCGGTTTCCCGTTCCGCCGAGTCGGCCGGCGGCCAGTCGGACAGGTTCAGTTCCTGCGTCGGGGTTTCCGCCGCCACCGGCGCCGGTCCGGTGACCGGCCGCGGCCAGGGCCGCCAACGCTGCCCGCTGAACGTCGCCATCAGCAGCAGCAGGCCGATCAGGAAGAGCGTGCCGTTCTCCACCGGCAACCGCAGGGGCAGCGGGTCGCCGAGGAACTCCCAGCCGCCCGGGATGCGGTCGCGCACCTGAAACGGCGTCACGAACAGTCCGACGTACGGGGTGATCAGGAGCAGCCCGGCCACCAGCGGACCGAGCGGTGAGACGCGCAGCGTGCCGAGCAGGCCCAGCACGATGCCGCCGACAGCGAGGTAGACGGCCGGTTCGATGAGGTTGGCCGTGTTGGAAGTGCCGATCTCCACCCACCGGTTGACGGTGCTGGCCGACCCGTCCTGCCCGAGGGTGACCAGCACCCAGGTGACCGGCGCCACCACCAGCCCGGCGAGGAAGCTCCACAGATGTCGCATCCGCGCACCGTACCGTTTCCGACATGACCGAGCACCCCTCCGCCACCCCAGCGGGCAAGCCGACGTCGTACTCCCGGGTAACGCTCAGCCGGATCATGACCGCCGTCGACGTCAACCTCTACGGAACCGTGCACGGCGGGGTCCTGATGAAGTTCGTCGACGATGTCGCCGGGGCCGCGGCGGCCCGGCACAGCGGCGGTACGGCGGTCACCGCCGCGATCGACGAGATCGTCTTCTCCGAGGCGGTCCGGGTGGGCGACCTGGTGCACGCGTACGCCCAGGTGAACTGGACCGGGCAGACCTCGATGGAGGTCGGCGTACGGGTGATGGCCGAGCGCTGGGACTCGGCCGAGGACGCGCCGGTGCGGGTGGCCACCGCGTACCTCGTCTTCGTCGGCGTCGAGGTGGGCGGGGCGCCACGGCCGGTGCGGCCGGTGCTGCCCGAGACCACGGAGGACGAACGTCGCTGGCGGGAGGCGGAGATCCGGCGGGCCCACCGGCTGGCCCGCCGTCGCGCCATCCAGGCCCACCGCGCGCAGTGAGTCGCGTGCCCAGCCGTGCCCGCGTTAAGAAGGGGCCCCTCTACTACCGGAGGCGTTAAGAAGGGGCCCCTCCTTACCGGCGCCCACACACCGGTCGGGGGTGGGGCGTGTGGGGTGGGCACATGCGCCGGCCGGGGTTGGCTGCGGAGAATGACGCTTCTAGGTAGGGCAAGATGGCGCCACGGCCCACCGCACAGCGTCGTGCCGGGCCAGGGGAGGAGTGGATCAGTGACTGACGTGCTGTGGACGCCGCCGGCGGACGTGCTCCAGCGGTCGCGGATCGGGGCGTACCTGCGCTGGCTGGCCGAGCACCGCGGGCTGGAGTTCGCCGACTACGACGCGCTGTGGCAATGGTCCGTCACCGACCTGGAAACCTTCTGGCGCTCGATCTGGGACCACTTCGAGGTCGTCGCGCACACCCCGCCGACCGCTACCCTGACCGGGCGGGGAATGCCGGGTGCCCGCTGGTTCCCCGGCGCCACGCTCAACTACGCCGAGAACGTGCTGCGGATGCCCGGCAAGGGCGACGACGACCCGGTGGTTGTCGCACACGCGCAGACCCGCGCGCCGGTGGTGCTGACCGCCGCGCAGCTGCGCGAGCAGGTCCGCCGGGTGGCCGCCGGGCTGCGCCGGCTCGGTGTCGGCACCGGCGACCGGGTGGCCGCGTACGCGCCGAACATCCCCGAGACGTACGTGCTGCTGCTGGCCACGGCGAGCCTCGGGGCGATCTTCTCCTCCTGCGCGCCGGAGTTCGGCACCCGCAGCGTCACCGACCGGTGGCAGCAGATCGAGCCGAAGGTGCTGGTGGCCGTGGACGGCTACCGCTACGGCGACAAGCCGGTGGACCGGCGCGCCGAGGTGGCCGCGATCCGGGCCGCGCTGCCGTCGCTGCGGCACACCGTGAGCGTCTCCTACCTCGACCCGGCGGCGGCACCATTCGAGGGCGCGATCTCCTGGGCCGACCTGGCGGCGGAGACCGACGAGCCGCTGGGCTTCACCCCGGTGCCGTTCGACCACCCGCTGTACGTGCTCTACTCCTCCGGCACCACCGGCCTGCCCAAGCCGATCGTGCACGGCCACGGCGGCATCCTGCTGGAACATCTGAAGATGCTCGCCCTGCACCACGACCTGGGCCCGGCCGACCGCTTCTTCTGGTTCACCACCACCGGCTGGATGATGTGGAACTTCCTGGTCTCCGGGCCGGCGGTGGGCGCGGCGATCGTGCTGTTCGACGGCAACCCCGGCCACCCTGACCTGGGTGCGCTGTGGCGGCTGGCCGCGGAGACCGGCACCACGTACTTCGGCACCTCGGCACCGTTCCTGCTGGCCTGCCGCAAGGCGGGCCTGGTGCCACGGGAGATCGCCGACCTGTCCGCGCTGCGCGGGGTCGGCTCGACCGGTGCGCCGCTGCCCGCCGAGGGCTTCACCTGGGTGTACGACACGGTCGGCACCGACCTCCAGCTTCAGTCGCTGTCCGGCGGCACCGACGTGTGCACCGGCTTCGTCGGCGGGGTGCCGCTGCTGCCGGTGCACGCCGGGGAGATCACCTGCCGCGCCCTGGGTGCCAAGGTGGAGGCCCGGTCACCCGAGGGCACTCCCGTCATCGGCCAACTGGGCGAGCTGGTGATCACCGAGCCGATGCCGAGCATGCCGGTGGGCTTCTGGAACGACCCGGACGGGGTCCGCTACCGGGAGGCGTACTTCGACGTCTACCCGGGGGTGTGGCGGCACGGCGACTGGATCACCATCAACTCCCGTGGCGGTTGTGTGATCACCGGCCGCTCCGACGCCACCCTCAACCGGGGCGGCGTGCGGCTGGGCACCGCCGAGTTCTACTCGGTGGTGGAGGGGCTGGACGAGGTCGTCGACTCGGTGGTGGTGCACCTGGAGGACGACGAGGGTGGTGCCGGCGAACTGCTGCTGTTCGTGGTGCTCGCCGAGGGCTTGACGCTGGACGACGAGCTACGGAAGAAGATCTGCCGCGAGCTGCGTACCGCCCTGTCTCCCCGGCACGTGCCCGATGAGATTCACCAGGTCCGCGCCGTCCCGCGGACCCTGTCGTCCAAGAAGTTGGAGGTCCCGGTCAAGAAGATCCTCACCGGCACCCCCGTCGACCAGGCCGCGGCCAAGGGTGCCCTGGCCAACCCCGAATCCCTGACGGCCTTCGTCACCCTCGCCCAGACCCGCCCCACCCCCTAGCCCGCCCCGCCCTCGCACCGCGAGGGTCAGGGGAGGGGGAGGGTGACCTTTTCCGCGGCTTGGCGGTCGGGCAGGCGGGTCGGGTCGGGGTGGGCGCACAGCACCAGGGTGGCGTGAGCGGCGAGCGGGGCCAGCAGCCAGTCGATCGGGTCGGGCAGGGCGTCCACGTCGATCAGGACGCGGTCGCCCGGCTTGATGCCCAGCTCCGCGGCGCGGGCAGTCGCCCGGGTGCGCAGCGCGGCATGGGCCGGGCCGCCCGGCGGGTACGCCCCGAAGTGGTCGCCGTGGGCGCGGACCTCGGTCACGTAGTCGGCGAAGCCGGCCGGCACCTCCCGCAGCGGCAGCGCGAACGGCTGCAGCGCGAGCGCGTACCGGTCGCCGGCCGACCAGGCTTCGGACTCGGCGACCCGGTCCGCGGCGGCGAAGAGCACATCCACCTCGCCCGGCCCGTGGTGCACGGTCAGCCCGGCCGACCAGCAGCCGAGCAGCACCGCCGCGGTCTGCCAGTGCGGCGGGAGCAGCACCCCCGCAGTGTCTCCGGGGCCGAGGGCCAGTTCGTCGACGAGCAGGTTGGCCGTCTTGGCCACCCAGTTCGCCAGCGTCGCGCCGGAGAGTTCAGTGCGTTCGCCGGTGGCATCGTCGTACCAGGTCAGCAGCGGTCGGGTCGGGTCGGACGCGATCGCGTCGGCGAACACCCGGGCAATGTTGTCGGCCATCGGCGCGAACGATACGCGCCTGCCGGCCGTACTCGATGACAGCGACAAGTCGGCGTACCGTCGGGTCGCAGTCAGCGTCCGTACCCGGCTCCGGCGTAGGCTTGCCCGGAGTGTCGTTCCCCACAGCCCCGCCAGTGCAAGGAGTCGCCCCGTGACCGCCGGTCGCCCGCCCCGTGTGCTCATCGACGCCACGAGTGTCCCCGCCGACCGCGGCGGCGTCGGTAGATACGTCGACGGACTGCTCGGTGCCCTCGGCAAGGTGTGCGGGTCGGCGGTGGATCTGGTCGTGGTCAGCCTCCGCACCGACCTGGAGCGTTACCGCAGGATGCTGCCCGGCGCGGAGATCATCCCCGCGCCCGCCGCCGTCGCGCACCGGCCCGCCCGGCTCGCCTGGGAGCAGACCGGCCTGCCACTGCTGGCCCAGCAGGTCGGCGCGGAAGTGCTGCACTCGCCCTTCTACACCTGCCCGTTGCGGGCCGGCTGCCCGGTCACGGTGACCGTGCACGACGCGACCTTCTTCACCGAGCCGGAGCACTACGACAAGTCCCGGCGGACGTTCTTCCGCAGCGCCATCAAGACCTCGCTGCGCCGCGCCGACCGGGTGATCGTGCCCAGCAAGGCGACCCGCGACGAGCTGATCCGACTGCTGGACGCCGACCCGACCCGGATCGACGTGGCCTACCACGGCGTGGACCACGCCGCCTTCCACGCCCCGGGTGACGAGGAGAAGGCCCGGGTGCGCGCCCGGCTGGGCCTCGGCGGCAGCAGCTACGTGGCGTTCCTCGGTGCCAAGGAGCCACGCAAGAACGTGCCGAACCTGATCCGTGGCTGGGCCCGGGCGGTGGCCGACCGGCAGGACCCGCCGGCGCTCGTGGTGGCCGGCGGCCAGGGTCACGACGACGACATCGACCGCGCGGTGGCCGAGGTGCCGTCGCACCTGCGGCTGCTGCGTCCCGGTTACCTTCGCTACGCCGACCTGCCCGGTTTCCTCGGCGGTGCCCTGGTGGCCGCCTACCCGTCGTACGGGGAGGGCTTCGGTTTGCCGATCCTGGAGGCGATGGCGTGCGCCGCTCCGGTGCTCACCACGCCCCGGCTGTCGCTGCCGGAGGTGGGTGGCGACGCAGTCGCCTACACCAGCGAGGATCCGGACCAGATCGCCACCGACCTGGGCGCGCTGCTCGACGACGAGCCGCGCCGGCTGTCGCTGGCCAAGGCCGGCTTCGACCGGGCCAAGGAGTTCACCTGGGAGTCCAGCGCCGAGGTGCACATCGCGGCCTGGTCCCGGGCGCGGGCCTGACGCCGCAACCGGGGGGCCCGGTCCGGGCGGTTCGGGCATGATGTCCTAGTGATCTATGTCGTCATTCCGGCGGGTGGCAGCGGCACAAGGCTGTGGCCGCTGTCCCGCGCCGGCCACCCCAAGTTTCTCCATCCGTTCACCGGTACATCGGCGTCGCTGCTCCAGGCGACGGTGGAGCGGCTGACACCGCTGACCACCCCGGAGCACACCATGGTGGTCACCGGCGCGGCCCACGCGGCGGCCGTGGCCCGCCAACTGACCGGTCTGCCGGAGGAGAACATCCTGGTCGAGCCCTCGCCGAGGGACTCCTGCGCCGCCATCGCGCTGGCCGCGGCGGTGATCGCCGTACGGGATCCGGACGCGGTCATGGGTTCGTTCGCCGCCGACCACCTGATCGGCGACCCGCAGCGGTGGGTCACCACCGTCCAGGAGGCGGTCCGGGGTGCGGAGCAGGGGCTGCTGATGACCGTCGGGATCACGCCGACCCGGCCGGAGACCGGATACGGGTACCTCCAGACCGGCGACCCGGTCGGCGACGGCCCGATGCGCCCGGTCATCGAGTTCAAGGAGAAGCCGAGCGCGGAGGTCGCCGAGGCGTACCTGCGATCCGGCCGCTATCTCTGGAACGCCGGCATGTTCGTCTGGCGGGTGTCCGCGTTCCTCGCCGAGCTGGCCCGCCAGCAGCCCGCCCTGCACACCGGGGTCACCGCCATCGCGGCGGTGTGGGGCACCGACGAGCAGGACGACGTGCTCGGCGCGGTCTGGCCGACGCTGCCGAAGATCTCGGTCGACTACGCGGTGATGGAGGGCGCGGCGAGCGCCGGGCGGGTGGCGACCGTGCCGGGCGATTTCCAGTGGAACGACGTGGGTGACTTCCACACCCTCGGTGAGGTGTTGCCGGCGGACGCCGACGGCAACGTGGTGCTCGGGGTGGACGCGAAGGCCGAGGTGCTGCTGCGGGACAGCAGCGGCATGGTGGTGGTGCCGCAGTCCGGGCGGCTGGTGGCCAGCGTCGGCGTACGCGATCTCATCGTGGTCGACACCCCGGACGCGTTGCTGGTCTGCCCCCGCGACCGGGCCCAGGACGTCAAGGCGATCGTCGACGAGCTCAAGGAGCGGGGCGAGGACAAGCTCGTCTGAAGGCTGCCAGTCCCGGTGTGACGAGCCGGGCCGTCCCGCCGGCCAGCGGATGTGGCAGCTGGTCCGGCGGGAACCAGCCCAGTGCCTCGGACTCCGCGCTGACCCGTTCCACCGCCCCGGGCGGGGCGAACACGGCGAACCGGACGTCGTGGTGCAGCGACCCGCCCTGGCAGCCCACCGGGTGCACGTCCACGTCGATCGGCACCGGATCCACCCGCAGGCCGGCGATGCCCGACTCCTCGGTGGCCTCGCGCAGCGCCGCCGCGGCCAGCGTCCGGTCGCCCGGTTCGCAATGCCCGCCGAGCTGCACCCATTTGTGGAACTTGCCGTGCAGGCAGAGCAGCACCCGGGAGCCGGTCGCGTCGAACACCAGCGCGCTGGCGGTGACGTGACCGGCCCGGTGCTCGCGGCCCATCGCGGCCGGACCGGCGGTCAGCAGGTCGAGCGTACGGTCGCGGGCGGTTGCGGCGTCCGGGCTGGTCGGCGCCCAGTCGGCGAGCAGTGCCAGCGCGTCGGCGTGCAGCGCCACCCAGCCGCCCTCGTTGTTAAGAGGGGGCCCTTTTACTACACGAGGCGTTAACAAGGGGCCCTTCCTTCCATCACCGCACAGGGTACGGGTGGGAGGTGGGGGATTCTGGCGCGGCCGGGCGGGCTCGACGAGCGGGCGGCACCCCCTGCGGAATTCGTGAGCCGCAGACCCTCGTGTGGTGCCGCCCGGTCGACCGTCCCCGTCCCCGGGCGCCCCGAGGCTGGGCACGTCCGACGTGCGTCGCCCTGGTGGCACGGGGAAGCATGGCGGACCCGACCGGCGGGCGTCGAGGTGTTTCAGCTGAGGCTTAACAGGCCGAGGCTGATCCGGCCCGGGTAGAGTGCGGAGGGTCGCCGGGCGCGCCCCCAGCCGGGCGACGGGGAGTCGTTCCATGCTGAAGATCCATTTCTCCGGCGAGGACATCCTCCGGACCCGCGTGGCTCCGGCGGCCGATCCGGTCTGGGAAGTGGTGCTGAGCCTGCACCTGTTGCCCGGGCGCAGCCGGGACCCGCTGCTGGCCGGCTGGCGGCGCGAGGTCATGCGCGACCTGCGCCGGCAGGAGGACACCGACAGCCTGCGGTTGCTGTTCGCGTTGAGCCCGCCGCGTGGCTACTTCCCGGACTTCCTCACCCCGTACGAGAGCGTGGACGGGTTCGAGGCCGGGATGGAGGCGTTGCGGCGTACTCCCGCCGAACTGCTGCACCGCGACCTGACGCTGCTCGCCGGCGGTCGAAGCCTGCCCGCTGCCGCGGCCGCCCTCGCCCGGGGCGAGCCGGCGGCGTTGGAGCACCTGACCACGACCATCGGTCGCTACCGTGAGCTGGCCCTCGGCCCGTACTGGGCCGGGGTTCAGGCGGCGGTGGAGGCCGACCGGGCGCGGCGGGCGCGGGCTGTCCTCGACGATGGCATCCAGGGGCTGCTGACCAGCCTGCGCCCGGGTGCGCGGTGGGAGTCGGGCGTGCTGGAGATCCCCAACTATCCGCGCAGCCGCGAGCTGCACCTGCAGGGGCGCGGCCTGCTGCTGGTGCCGTCGTTCTTCTGCGCGGACACGCCGGTCGCGCTGCTCGACCCGAAGCTGCCGCCGGTGCTGGTCTACCCGGTGGACCGGCTGGGCGGGCTGGCCTCGGACGGAGCGGGGGCGTCCGGCGCGGGGCGGGAGGCGCTGGCCGCGCTGCTCGGGCGCACCCGCGCGGCGGTGCTGGCCACCACCGAGGACGGTTGCAGCACCGGGGAACTGGCCCGCAGGTTGCGCATCTCGCCGGCCGCGGCCAGCCAGCACGCCACCGTGCTGCGGAACGCCGGTCTGCTGGTCAGCCACCGCGACCGCAACACCGTCCTGCACACCCTCACCCCCCTGGGCCGCGCCATCCTCACCCCCTGAGGGAGAGCGATCAGAGGGCGAGGGTGGCGGCGGCGGTGGTGGCGGTGGGTGGGGGCAGGAGTTGGGAGGGGATGTCCTGCGCGGCGAGGGCGGTGCGGAGGCGTTGGACGTCCGCGCCGAAGCGGACCAGCTGGACCGGTCCCACCGGGGTGGGCGGGGAGCAGAGCACCAGGGTGGTGGCGTCGGCCGGCCAACCGGGCACGGTGGCGACCAGGCCGGCGCGTACGTCGTCATCGGTGACCTGGGTGAAGATCGTGCCGGGAGCGACCACGCCGGCAACCGCAACGATCGCCCGGCCGACCGCCGCCGGATCGGGTGCGGCGCTACCGGGCTGGTCCGGCAGCGTGGCGGCGGCGGCGAAGCCGGCCGCCCTCGCCTCGGCGGTGCCGAGCGAGAACAGGTCCATCGAGGCGTCCCGGACCATGACCCGCGCCCCCTCGCCGTCGCCCGGCAGCGGCCCGGTCAGGTAGCCGCGGATCACCGCCACCGGCATCTGGTCGCACTTGCCCTTGATCAGTTCGCCCGCCCCGGCCAGCTCGTCGACCACCGCCATCTGGGTCAGCACCAGCTCGTTGCCGTACGGGTCGACCTCGCCCCGGTGATCGCGGATGGCGTCCATCCCGGCGACACCGAGGGCCACGTCGGTGAGCCCGTTGCGCCAGGGTCGGCCCATGGTGTCGCTGACGATCACGGCCACGTCCACCCCGTACCGCTCGTGCAGGCCGGCGCGCAGTGCCCGTGCCGAGGCGTCCGGATCCTCGGGGAGCAGCACCAGCCGGGTCTTGTCGACGTTGGAGGCGTCGATCCCGGCCGAGGCCATCACGAAGCCGTGCCGGGTCTGCACGATCTGGGTCGCGCCCCGGGTCGCCACCACCCGCACGGTCTCCGCCGCGAGCACCTCGTCCCGGGCGGCCTGCCGGTCCGGGCCGTCGGCCGGAACGTCCACCAGCCGCCCCTCCGCCTTGGAGACGATCTTGCTGGTCACCACCAGCACGTCGCCGTCGCGCAGCCAGGGCGCCGCGGCCCCGATCAGCGCCGCCAGGTCGTCGCCCTCGGTCACGTGGCCGATGCCGGGCACCGGCAGGATCTCCAGCCTCACGTCAACTCCACCGCGGCACGGACCATCGCCGTCGTCGCCGCCTCGTCGGTCATCCGCAACGGCACCGCGCGGACGGTCACGTCCGGCACCACCGTCTCCGCGTCCTCCTCGGCGACCAGCCAGCCGTCCAGCAGGCCGCCGGTGGCACGGCTCCCGTAGAGCCGGCCGACCCCGGCGGCGCTGCACTCGACACCGAGCACGGACAGGCAGCGATCCGCCATGCCCCGTACCGGCGCGCCGCCGATGATCGGAGACACGCCCACCACCGGGGCGGGCCCGTCCGTCACCGCATCCCGCAGACCCGGCACGGCCAGGATCGGCGCGATGCTGACCACCGGGTTGCTCGGCGCGAGCAGGACCACGTCGGCTCCGGCGATCGCCTCCGTCACGCCGGGTGCCGGCTTCGCCGCGTCCGCGCCGACGAAGACGAACCGGTGGGTCGGGACCTGCGCCCGGTGCCGCACCCACCACTCCTGGAAGTGGATCGCCCGCTGGCCGCCGTCGATATCAATGATCGCGTGCGTCTCCAGGCGGTCGTCGGTCGCCGGCAGCAGGCGTACGCCGGGCTGCCAGCGGGTCGCCAACGCCTCGGTGACCTGGTGCAGCGGATAGCCCGCGTCCAGCATGGTGGTGCGGACCAGATGGGTGGCGAGGTCCTTGTCGCCCAGCCCGAACCAGCTCGGCTCGGCGCCGTACGCGGCCAGCTCGGACTTGACCGTCCAGCTCTCGCCGACCCGGCCCCAGCCCCGCTCCGGATCGGCGCCCCCGCCGAGGGTGTACATCACACTGTCCAGGTCCGGGCAGACCCGGAGCCCGTGCAGGCGCAGGTCGTCGCCGACGTTGACCACCGCGGTCACCTCGGCGCCCACCTCGCGGGCGTACGCCCGCACCCCGAGCAGGAACCGGGCACCGCCGATTCCCCCGGTCAGAACCACGATGCGCATTCGCCCATCCTCGCCTACGTGACGCCTTCGGCGTCGCGCCGCCCGCAGAGACTAGGCTCACGTCGGCATCTGTCCGCTTTCGTCCCAGGGAGAGTTCGTGACCAGCCCCGCCGAGCCGCCGCCCAACGCCCCGACCCCGGCCAGCCAGGTGACCCGGCCGCTGCGCGAACTCGCCGCCATCGTGCTCCTGGGCGCGAACGCCATCTTCCTGTTCGTCGGGCTGATCCGGCTGCTCGCGCCGCAGGGTCCCTACAGCACGGTGACCGGGCGCGCCGGCAACTCGTTCTTCGCGTTCGTCGGAGTGGAGGCGATCGTCCTGCCGGTGCTGGCCGTGCTGCTGGCGACCCATGTGGCCCCCGTCGTGCCGAGGGCGAAACTGATCACGCAGGTGGCGCTCGGCGAGTACGCGGCCAGTGCCGTGCTCGGTGGACTGACGCTGCTGATCTGGCTGGTCGGCCGGCTGGCCGAGGCCCAGGTCTTCGACGCCATGACGGGCATGCTCGCCCGGGCCGCCTGGGTGGCGCTGTTCGGGATCGCGGCGTACGTGGTGTGGACGGTCTGGCAGCGGCTTTACCACGTGCCCCGGCCGAAGCCGCAGCCCGGCGTGTACGGCACCCCGCAGCCGGGTTGGCCCCAGCCGGGCGGCCCGGGTGGCGGGTGGCCGACGGTGGGCCAGTCGGGCGGATGGTCGGCTGGTGACCAGCCCGGTGGCTACGGTGCCGGTCAGGCCGGCGGCTACCCGAGCCCCGGGCAGACCGGTGGTTCCCCCGGTGCCGGCCAGCCCGCCGGGTGGCCGGTGGCGGGCCAGGCGCCCGCCTCGGCCGGGGGACCGTCCTCGGCCCCACACACCTGGCCGCCGCACGGCCAGCCGGCCGTGCCGCCGCAGTCGGCGGCACCGTCCGCGCCGCCGTTCGGGCAGCCCGCCTCGGCCGATCCGACCCAGACCATCCCGCGTCAGGGCGCCGACCCGACCCAGGCGATCCCGCGGCCCGCCGGCGACGCCGACCGCACCCAACGTATCGACCCGGGCGAGAACCGCGCCTGATCGGCACTCGCCGCACCGCGTGTGGTTGCCCACGGCGCAGTGTGCACCGGGCGGCAGCGCATAGGCTGAGCGGATGGTTGATCGGAGCGAGTCCGCACCGGGCGAGGCGGGCGTACGGCGGGCGTTGCGCCGGGCCGCCGCCGGGCGGGCGCTCGACGTCGACGAGGCGTCCGCACTGCTGTCTGCCCGGGGCGCGACCCTGGAGGAACTGCTCGGCATCGCCGGGGCGATCCGTGACGCCGGCCTGCGTGACGCCGGCCGTCCCGGCGTGGTGACGTACTCGAAGAAGGTCTTCATCCCGCTGACCCGGTTGTGCCGGGACCGTTGCCACTACTGCACCTTCGCCACCGTGCCGCACCGGTTGCCAGCGGCCTTTCTCGACCGCGACGAGGTCCTCGCCATCGCCCGGGCCGGTGCCGCCCAGGGCTGCAAAGAGGCGCTATTCACCCTCGGTGACCGGCCGGAGCAGCGCTGGCCGGCGGCCCGGCAGTGGCTGGACGAGCGGGGCTACGAGTCCACCCTGGACTACCTGCGCGCCTGTGCCGTTGCCGTGCTGGAGGAGACCGGCCTGCTGCCGCACCTGAACCCGGGCGTGCTCTCCTGGTCGGAGCTGCAACGGCTGAAGCCGGTCGCGCCCAGCATGGGGATGATGCTGGAGACCACCGCGACCCGGCTGTGGTCCGAGCCGGGCGGCCCGCACTACGGCTCGCCGGACAAGGAACCGGCGGTGCGGTTGCGGGTGCTCGACGACGCCGGCCGGGTCGGCGTCCCGTTCACCACGGGCATCCTGATCGGCATCGGCGAGACCCACGCCGAGCGGGTGGACGCGATCTTCGCGATGCGGCGGGCGCAGCGGGAGTACGGCCACCTCCAGGAGGTGATCGTGCAGAACTTCCGCGCCAAGCCGGACACGGCGATGCGCGGCATGCCCGACGCGGAGCTGCACGACCTCGCCGCCACCGTGGCGGTGGCCCGGGTACTGCTCGGTCCGAAGGCCCGCATCCAGGCGCCGCCGAACCTGATCGCCGGTGAGTACGACCTGCTGCTGCGGGCCGGCATCGACGACTGGGGCGGGGTGTCCCCGGTGACCCCGGACCATGTCAACCCGGAGCGTCCCTGGCCGCAGCTCGACGAACTGGCCGCGCGTACCGCCGCGGCCGGGTTCACGCTGCGGGAGCGGCTGACCATCTACCCGGAGTACGTCCGGGCCGGCGAGCCCTGGCTGGATCCGCGCCTGCTGCCGCACGTCGGCGCGTTGGCCGATCCGGAGACCGGGCTGGCCGTGGAGTCGGCCCGGCCGGTGGGCCGGCCGTGGCAGGAGCCCGACGAGACGTACGGCGGGCGCACCGACCTGCACGTCACCATCGACACCACGGGGCGCAGCGAGGACCGGCGGGGCGACTTCGACCACGTCTACGGCGACTGGTCGGAGGTGGCCGCGAAGGCCGCCGTACCGCCGGCGCGAGTGGGCACCGGCGACGGCCCGGCGGCGGACGCGGGCCAGCCGGCCGGGGTCGGCCGGGGGGTGAGCGCGGGGGCCGGTGACGCCGACCTACGGGCCGGGCTGCGGCTGGCCGCCGACAACCCGGCGGCGCTGCTCGAACCTCGGCACGCCGACGCCGCGCTGGCGCTGTTCGGCGCGGACGGCCCGGCGCTGGACGAACTCTGCCGCACCGCCGACGCGCTGCGCCGGGAGGCCGTCGGCGACGACGTCACCTACGTGGTCAACCGCAACATCAACTTCACCAACGTCTGCTACGTGGGCTGCCGGTTCTGCGCGTTCGCGCAGCGGGAACGCGACGCCGACGCGTACCGGCTGTCGGTGGAGCAGGTCGCCGACCGGGCGCGGGAGGCGTGGGACGCGGGCGCCAGCGAGGTCTGCCTGCAGGGCGGCATCGACCCGAAGCTGCCGGTGACCATCTACGCCGACCTGGTCCGGGCGATCAAGGCGCGGGTGCCGGAGATGCACGTCCATGCCTTCTCACCGATGGAGATCGTCACCGCCGCCGCCAAGGCCGGCGTGTCGGTGCGGGACTGGCTGACCGGGCTGCGCGAGGCGGGGCTGGACACCATCCCGGGCACCGCGGCGGAGATCCTCGACGACGAGGTGCGCTGGGTGCTGACCAAGGGCAAGCTCCCGGCCGCCGCCTGGGTCGAGGTGGTGAGCACGGCCCACGAGCTGGGTATCCGGTCCAGCTCCACGATGATGTACGGCCACGTCGACCACCCTGGACAATGGCTGGCGCACTTCCGAGTGCTGGCCGGAGTGCAGGACCGAACCGGCGGGTTCACCGAGTTCGTGGCGCTGCCGTTCGTGCACACCAACGCCCCGATCTACTTGGCCGGCATCGCCCGGCCCGGGCCGACCTGGCGGGAGAACCGGGTGGTGCACGCGATGGCCCGGATGCTGCTGCACGGCCGGATCGACAACATCCAGTGCTCCTGGGTGAAGCTGGGCGACGCGGGCACCGCCGAGATGCTCCGCAGCGGCTGCAACGACCTGGGCGGCACGCTGATGGAGGAGACCATCTCGCGGATGGCCGGCTCGGGCAACGGGTCGGCGCGTACCGAGGAGCAATTGCGGGCCATCGCGGCAACGGCGGGCCGGCCGGCGCGTAGGCGGACGACTGCGTACGGTCACATCGGCGCCTGACGTCGAACCTTCGCCCGCCGCCGGCCGTACCTGTGGATGCCGGCGGCGGTAGCGGCGAGGACCGCCGCCGGCACCCCTCGCGGGGACCGCCACCGTCGTCCTCGATCCGGGTGGCTCCGCAGCCGCCTCCCGCGGGCCGCTATACCGTCTGGTGGGACGACGACGCGCCGGTTGGTGCGGTCGCCGTGGCCGGCGGTGCGGTCGCCAAGTTCGTCTGGCCCACCAGCAAACCTCCGCCTGTCGACTGACCCTGCCGGGCATCCCGACCACCGCGTCCCGTCCACATCGTGGACGGTGTGCGGTCCTCATTGACCCGCGCGGCGGGCGGGGGTGGCGAAGTCGCGTTAACCTTGCGGCTCAAGATCAATCGATCTTGCCGAGTGGCCTTCCTGGGGCCGCCGCAGGGCCCGTCGCCCCTGCGGCGCGCCGCCCGCCACGGGAGAAAACTCGGGCAACTCGCCGGGAAGGGCGTTACTCGGCCGGGGTCTGAATCGATAGGGCAGGGCGAGACCGGGTGGTCCGGACGGCAGTCCGGGTGCGCGTGTCGGGAGGGCGACTCCATTATCAAGTTTGGCTTGACGGCGCACGTATTACACGCGTGTAATTTGAATGGGGTTGTTCGCACGGAACGCACAAAAACGGGACCGGACGGACAAGCACGCCTTTCGCGTGGGGGGTTGCAGCGGCGATGACGCCGGTGCGCGACAAGGAGGCAACTGATGGACGGCCAGCTCGAGGCGGCCGACCTGCTCGGAAACGCGCCGGAGTGGCAGGAGCGGGCGTTGTGCTCGCAGACCGACCCGGAGGCGTTCTTTCCCGAGAAGGGCGGCTCGACCCGCGAAGCGAAGCGGATCTGCTCGCGGTGCGAGGTCAAGACGGAATGCCTCGAATACGCTCTCGGCCACGACGAGCGGTTCGGGATCTGGGGTGGGCTCTCGGAGCGGGAGCGGCGCAAGCTCAAGCGCCGGGCAGCCTGAGACGTCGGGCCAGGGCGGCCGGGGGGCACCCGCCCGGGTCGGCAGAAGCCGGACCGGACGCCGTCGCGGTGGGGGCCGCGGCGGTCGTCGGGCGGGCCTGGCCGGCCAGGTTCAGGCCAGCTCGTCCGGGTCGACGCCGAGCAGGTTCGCCACCTGCTCGATGATCACGTCGTGCACCAGGTCGGCGAGATCCTCCCGGTCCATGGCCCGGAACTCCAGCGGGCGCCGGTACAGCACGATCCGGGGCGGCACCTCCTGGCGGCCCGGCCGGCCCGGCAGCAACCGGGCCAGCGGCACCTCGCCGTCCTCCAGCACATCGGAGTCGTAGACGTTCAGGTCGGGCGGTACGTCCTCGACGGCGAACTCCACCCCGGCCAGTTCCTTGGCGAACCGGCGTTCGAGCGACTCGACGGTGTCCAGCACCAGGTCGTCGAAGATCTCCGCCTTGGTCCGCGCCAGCGGCACGGTGGCCGGCACCAGCCGCCCGCGCAGGCCGCGTCCGTGCCGGTCGCGGTGGGCGCGCCGGCCGGAGCCGGGGCGGCGGTTCTCCGGGCTCGTCATGAGCCAAAGGGTAGCTTCCGGTCGGGCCCGGGCCGCATCAGCGCCGCCACCGTGGCGCGCCGAGTCGCCGGACGAGAATTGTGATCACCAAAACGGGCGTGTCGGAACGCGAAGCGGTGCGCCGGAGCCGGTAATGGAGATACCCTGCGCGCGTGAGGTCACCACGGCGCTGCTCCCGTAACGGCTGCCCCCGGCAAGCGGTCGCCACGTTGACCTATGTCTACAACGAGTCAACCGCCGTGGTGGGCCCGCTGGCCGCCTTCGCCGAGCCGCACACGTACGACCTCTGCGAGCCGCACGCCCGCAGCCTCACCGCGCCGCGGGGCTGGGAGGTGGTCCGGCACGAGGGCGAGTTCGAACCGCCGCCGCCGACCACCGACGACCTGGTGGCCCTCGCCGAGGCGGTGCGCGAGGCGGCCCGTCCCGCACCCCGCCCGCCCCAGGACGACCAGGACCAGGCGACCACGCCCGCCACCTCCCGTCGCGGCCACCTGCGCGTTATCCCACCCAGCTACTGACCCACCCCCGGCCCCGACCCCCCGTCCCGGCCTCCGTCGGCCTCGGCCCTGCGGTTGATCATGAAGTTAGCGGGCGTTTCGATCTCGGAGACGCCCGCTAACTTCATGATCAACGCTGCCGGCCCACGCTGGGCCAAGGGGTGGGCTGGTCAGTGGCCGAGGAAGCGGGAGAAGGCGGCGGCGCGGCGGGAGGGACGGCCGGTACGGTTCTCCGCCTCGTCGGCGGCGAACATCACCTTGAGGCCGGCGTTGACCGCGAGCCAGCGGAGCGGTTCCGGCTCCCAGCGCGGGGAGCGGTGGTTGACCCAGGGCAGTTGGGTCAGCTCGGTGCGTTCGCCCCGGATCAGGTCGGCCAGGGTGCGTCCGGCCAGGTTGCTGGTGCCGACCCCGTCGCCGACGTACCCGCCAGCCCAGGCCAGCCCGTCACCCCGGTGGTAGCCGACCGAGGCGGCCCAGTCCCGGGCCACCCCGAGCGGCCCGCCCCAGGTGTGTGTCACCGGCACGTCCGGGCCGAGCACCGGGAACAACTCGCCGAGCGTACGGCGCAGCGCGGCGAAGACCCGTGGCTCTCGGTCGAAGCCCGGCACGACCCGCGACCCGAAGTGGTACGGCGCACCCCGCCCGCCGAACGCGAGCCGGCCATTGGCGGTGCGCTGGCCGTAGATGATGACGTGCCGGTGGTCGGAGAAGGTCTCCCGCTCGGCGAGGCCGATCTGCTCCCAGGTGGCCGCCGGCAGCGGCGCGGTCGCGACCATCAGCGAGTAGACCGGTGCGATGGCGCGCCGGTGCCCGGGCAGACCCGAGGTGTACCCCTCGGTGGCGCGGACCACCACCGGCGCGCGGACCGCGCCGGCGGGTGTCACCGCCCGGCCGCTACGGATCTCGGTAACCGGGGTCCGCTCGTGGATGGTCACGCCCCGGCGTTCGACCGCCCGCGCGAGGCCGCGCACCAGTCGGGCCGGATGCACGGCCGCGCAGTGCGGGGTGTACGTGCCGCCGCGTACCCCCTCGGCGGCGCATCGCGCCACCGCCTCGGCCGGGCCGAGCAGGTCGAGATCCTCCGGGCCGAACCCGAACTCCCGCGCCTCCGTCACCGTCGCGCGGGCCCGCTCGAGTTGCGGCCCGCTGCGGGCGAGCACCACCGTGCCGCCGTACGACCAGTGGCAGTCGATGCCCTCGGCCGCGACCACCCGGCCGATCTCGCGCACGGTGTCGTGCATGGCGCGTTGCATGGCGATCGCGGCGTCTCGGCCGTGCTGGCGGGCCAGCGCCGGCAGTGACGTGGGTAGCAGCGCCGAGCACCAGCCGCCGTTACGCCCGGAGGCACCGAACCCGGCGACCTGACGTTCCAGGACGACGATCCGCAGCGACGGGTCGGCCTCGGCCAGGTAGTACGCCGTCCAGAGCCCGGTGTAACCGGCGCCGACGATCACCACGTCGGCATCGGTGTCGCCGGCCAACGGCGGGCGCGGGGTCAGCGGCTCGTCCACGGTGGAGAGCCAGTACGACAGGTCCTGGTAGCGCACGGTCGCTCCTGACGGTGCCGGCCGGGCCGCGCCGCAGTTGGCGGTCGGGCCCGGCCGGGGTTGGCTGCGAAGATCAGGCAAACCCTAGAGCCGGGACCACGCCTCGGTGAGCACGGCCCGCAGGATCTGCTCGATCTCGTCGAAATGCTGCTGCCCGGCGATCAGCGGCGGGGCGAGCTGCACCACGGGGTCGCCCCGGTCGTCGGCCCGGCAGTAGAGCCCGGCGGAGAAGAGCGCGCTGGACAGGAAGCCGCGCAGCAGCCGCTCGGACTCGGCCTCGTCGAAGGTCTCCCGGGTGGCCTTGTCCTTGACCAGTTCGATGCCGTAGAAGTAGCCGTCGCCCCGGACATCGCCGACGATCGGCAGGTCGTTCAGCTTCTCCAGGGTGGCGCGGAACGCCGCCTCGTTGGCCCGTACGTGCCCGACCAGGTCCTCGCGGGCGAAGACCTCCAGGTTGGCCAGGGCCACCGCGCAGGAGACCGGGTGGCCGCCGAAGGTCACCCCGTGGGCGAACATGCCGGTCTCGGTCAGGAACGGCTCCATCAGCCGGTCGCTGGCGATCATGGCACCGAGCGGCGCATAGCCGGAGGTGATGCCCTTGGCGGTGGTGATGATGTCGGGCTGGTAGCCGTAGCGGACGGCACCGAAGTATTCGCCGAGCCGCCCCCACGAGCAGATCACCTCGTCGCTGACCAGCAGCACGTCGTACGCGTCGCAGATCTCCCGGACCCGCTCGAAGTACCCGGGCGGGGGCGGGAAGCAACCGCCGGAGTTCTGCACCGGCTCCAGGAAGACCGCCGCGACGGTTTCCGGCCCCTCCCGCTCGATGGCGCGGCCGATCTCCTCAGCGGCCCAGCGGCCGAACGCCACCGGGTCGTCGCCGTGCTCCGGGGCGCGGTAGAAGTTGGTGTTCGGCACCTTGATGCCGCCGGGCACCAGCGGCTCGAAGTCGCTCTTGATCCCGGGCAGGCCGGTGATCGACAAAGCGCCCATCGAGGTGCCGTGGTAGGCGATGTACCGGCTGACCACCTTGTGCTTGGTCGGCTTGCCGGTGCGCTTGAAGTACGCCCGGGCCAGCTTCCAGGCCGCCTCGACCGCCTCCGAACCACCGGTGGTGAAGAACACCCGGTTCAGGTCGCCGGGGGTGAGCGCCGAGATCCGCTCGGCCAACTCCACCGCGGTCGGGTGGGCGTACGACCAGAGCGGGAAGTAAGCCAGCTCGCCGGCCTGCTTGGCGGCAGCCTCGGCCAGCTCGGTACGACCGTGGCCGGCGTTGACGACGAAGAGCCCGGCGAGCCCGTCCAGGTAGCGCCGGCCCTGCGCGTCCCAGACGTACGCGCCCTCGCCGCGGACGATGGTCGGCACCTCACCGGCGGAGTAGCTCGCCATCCGGGTGAAATGCATCCAGAGGTGGTCGGTGGCGTTGGCCATGTCAGCCCCATCGGGTCTCGGGCCGGTCAGGGGTCACCGGCCGCTCTGCCCACGGTTATCCCACAGTCCGACGCCGAAAGGCAAGTGCGATCGGTTGGAAAAGCGGCCCAATGCAACGGATTTAGCGAGCAGTTGTGCCTCGCGCAACGGAATCCGCATCACGCCACTCGGGCCGCCGGTGCCCCTCTTCCGGGCCGGTCTGCTCGACGGCGGCGGGGTTCGGGGTGACCCCTGCGCTGCCTTTGCTCTGCTTCAACCGGCGCACTGCCTTCGGGTCGTGCGTGCCCCCCGGCGGCGTGGCCGGATTCGCTCAAGATCTTGGACAGTTTCCGTTCGCGCGGAACGGTAACTGTCCAAGGTTCACATGCGCGAGGGGTGTTCTGGGTCCGCTGGGCGGTGGGCGGTGGGACGTGTCCAGGGCGCTTCGGGGCCATCCGGGTCGCACCTCGGATGCGCGAAACAGTCCTGGCGGCAACACGCCGAGACGAGGCGGACAACGCCACCCAGTGTGGCTAGCGTGCGGCGCAGTGTGACGCTCGGACGGAGGTTTGCGACATGAACGAGGCGCTGCGGGTGGCGATGGCAGACAAGGGCGAGACCGCCGAGTCGTTGGCCGCAAAGGTCGGCGTGGATCCGAAGACGGCGGGTCGCTGGCTCGCCGTGGGCCGGATTCCGCACCCCCGGACCCGGATCGCCGTCGCCACCATCCTCGGGCGGACGGCCGCCGACCTCTGGCCGGAGCCGTTCCGCCGCCGTGACCTGCCCTGGTTTCGAGAGTGGGCGGAACTGGAACAGAAGGCCAGTTCCGTCCGGTCGTACCAGCCGCTGCTCGTGCCGGGCCTGCTCCAGACCGAGGCGTACGCCCGGGCCGTGCTGGCGACCGGCGGCCTGGTTCCGCCGGCGGAGGTGGAGGAGATCGTCGCCGCGCGGCTGGCGCGGCAGCGGGTGCTGGACCGCGACGTGCCGCTTCAGCTGGTGGCGGTGATCGACGAGGTGGTGCTGCGTCGGCGGGTGGGCGGCGACCGGGCGGTGATGGCCGGGCAACTGGTCCACCTGGCCGAGTCGGGCGAGCGGGAGCACGTGCAGGTGCGGGTTATCCCGGCCGAGAATCCGTGGCACACCGGCCTGGCCGGGCCGTTCGTGCTGGCCCGGACGCCGGACGGCGCCGAGGCGGCCTACCTGGACAACCAGCTGCGCGGTCAGGTGGTGACCGAGCGTGCCGACCTTGCTAGCCTGGGCGCGAGATGGGAGAGCGTGGCCGGTGAGGCGCTGCCCCGTCGCCGGTCCATCGAGCTGATCAGGGAGGTGGCGACGACATGGACATGACCGGCGCCCGCTGGCGCACCGCCACCCGCAGCAGCAACAACGGCGGCGACTGCGTCGAGGTGGCCGACAACCTCCCCGGCCGGGTCCTGGTGCGCGACAGCAAGGCCCGCGACGCCGGCACGCTCGCCTTCGCCCCGGATGCCTGGCGCGCGTTCGTTGCCGCCAGCCGGCGTCCGGTCGCCTGACGGCCGGCGAGAGGCCAGCCCCCGCCCCTCAGGCGGTGCCCCAGGTGTAGGTCTGCTTGCGCAGCTTGAGGTAGACGAACGCCTCGGTGGAGAGCACGCCGGAGACCGCGCGCAGCCGTTGCAGGATCTCCAGCAGATGCTCGTCGTTGCGGCAGACCACCTCGGCCAGCAGATCGAAGGAGCCGGCGGTGATCACGACGTAGTCGACCTCGTCCAGGGCGGCGATGCGGTCGGCCACCGCCTCCAGGTCGCCGTCGGTACGGAGGCCGATCATGGCCTGTCGGGGAAAACCCAGCTGGAGCGGGTCGGTGACCGCGACGATCTGCATCACCCCGGCGTCGAGCAGGCGCTGTACCCGCTGGCGTACCGCCGCCTCGGAGAGCCCCACCGCCTTGCCGATGGTCGCGTACGGCCGGCGCCCGTCCTCCTGGAGCTGCTCGATGATCTGCTTGGCCACGTCGTCGAGGAGGGCGTGGCTGGCACCCTCGCGCACGCTGACCCGGCGCCCACCGTTGCCGCTGTCCTGCTGCCGGTTCGTCATCGACCGCTCCCCATGTCCATCACCGGGCTGAGCCTAATGCCACGGGCAGTCTGGCGTAATTCGTCGTCCAGGGCTATTCCAGCAACGGAATCCCTTGTGAGAGAGGTCTCCTCATGTCAGGATCAGTCGTCCATCGCCATTGACCCTCCCGCCGGCGCGCCCACCCCCCGTCCCGCCGCCGACGATGACCCCTTAGGAGTCGTCACATGCGTAGTGCCTTCCGGCCCCTCACCCGGCGTGGTCTGCTCACTGGCACCCTCAGCTCGGCTGCACTGCTCGCCGCAGGTGGCACCCTCGCCGGCTGCGGTACCAAGGGTGCCCAGCAGACCGAGGCGGGCTGTGCCAGCGAGGACCTGTCCGGTACGGAGAAGAAGTTGGCTTTCTCCAACTGGCCGCAATACATGGACGTGGACGAGGACGACAACGCCAAGCGCCCTTCTCTCGACGAATTTGTCAGCAAGACCGGCATCCAGGTGACCTACACCGAGGACGTCAACGACAACAACGAGTTCTTCGGCAAGGTGCAGAACCAGCTCGCCGCCTGTCAGAGCACCGGGCGGGACGTCATGGTGCTGACCGACTGGATGGCCGCCCGGATGATCCGGCTGGGCTGGCTCCAGAAGCTCGACAAGGCGAAGCTGCCCAACGTCGAGGCCAACCTGCTGCCGTCGCTGCGTAACCGTCCCTTCGACGTCGACAACCACCTCGCCGTCCCGTGGCAGTCCGGCCTGGCCGGTCTCGCGTACAACGGCCGGGTCACCTCGGAGATCCGCACCGTCGACGAGCTGCTCACCCGCGCCGACCTCAAGGGCAAGGTGACCGCGCTGACGGAGATGCGCGACACCATGGGGCTGCTGTTGATGTCCAACGGTCACAACCCGTCCGACTTCACCGCCAACCAGTTCGACGACGCGCTCAACAAGCTCAAGAAGGCGGTCAGCTCCGGGCAGATCCGTCGGTTCACCGGTAACGACTACGCCCCGGACCTGGCCAAGGGGGACATCGCGGCGTGCATCGGCTGGTCCGGTGACATCGTCCAGCTCGGCTTCGACGACGAGAAGATCAAGTTCGTGGTCCCCGAGTCCGGTGCGACGCTCTGGTCGGACAACATGCTCGTGCCGAACCGGTCCACCCACAAGGCCAACGCCGAAGAGTTGATCAACTACTACTACGACCCGGCGGTCGCCGCCCAACTCGCCGCGTACGTCAACTACATCTGCCCCGTCCAGGGCGCGCAGGCGGAGATGGAAAAGATCGACCCGGAACTCGCCGCCAACCCGCTGATCTTCCCGGACGAGTCCATGCTCTCCAAGGCCCGGGTCTTCATGGCCCTGGACGAGAAGCAGGAGCGCGAGTACGAGACCAAGTTCCAGCAGGTTATCGGAGCGTGATGATGGCGCGGGAAACTCCGGCCGGCGACTTGCGGCTGGCCAACCTCACCAAGACGTTCGGCGCTTTCACCGCCGTCGACGAACTCAGTTTGACGATTCCGCAGGGCTCGTTCTTCGCCCTGCTCGGCGCGTCCGGCTGCGGCAAGACGACCACTCTGCGGATGATCGCCGGGCTTGAGGAGCCGACCAGCGGGCAGGTGCTGCTCGGGGACCGGGACATCGCCCGGCTGCGTCCGTACAAGCGGCCGGTCAACACGGTGTTCCAGAGCTACGCGCTCTTCCCGCACCTGGACATCTTCGAGAACGTGGCCTTCGGGCTGCGCCGGCGCGGCATCCGCTCTGTCGACCAGCAGGTCCGGCAGATGCTGTCGCTGGTGCAGCTCGACGGCTACGAGCGGCGCCGCCCCGCCCAGCTCTCCGGCGGGCAGCAGCAGCGGGTCGCGCTGGCCCGGGCGCTGATCAACCACCCCCAGGTGCTGCTGCTCGACGAGCCGCTCGGCGCGCTGGATCTCAAGTTGCGCCGTCAGATGCAGATCGAGCTCAAGCGGATCCAGACCGAGGTCGGCATCACCTTCGTGCACGTCACCCACGACCAGGAGGAGGCCATGACGATGGCCGACACGGTCGCGGTGATGAACGCCGGGCGGATCGAGCAACTCGGCCCGCCGGCCGAGATCTACGAGTTCCCGGCCACCGCGTTCGTGGCCAACTTCCTCGGCCAGTCCAACCTGATCGCCGGCGAGGTCGCCGGCGGCAACGGAAGCGACATCCTGGTCACCGCCCACGGCGGGCGCTTCTCGGTGCCGGCCGCTCGGGCCCGCGCCAACCGGGGTCCGGTCCACCTCGGGGTACGCCCCGAGAAGCTGCACCTGGCGGCCGGGGCCGGCCAGGTGCCCTCGGGCTGCCAGTACCTCGAAGGGACGATCAGCGACGCCTCCTACGTCGGGGTGAGCACCCAGTACCTGCTGCGTACCGCCTGGGGCACCGAGGTGAGCGTCTTCGTCGCCAACAGCGGCGCCCAGCAGCGGTTCGTGCCGGGCAACCGGGCGGTCGCGTACTGGGACCCGCGGCACGCCTTCCTGCTCGGCCGTCGAGCCGGCGACGACGACCGCACCACCCCGGTCCTCGACGAGCCGGTGGGTGCCTCCTCGTGAGCGCGCTGGCGCACGTGCCCACGGGTTCGGGACGGTCGGCATCGCCGCCGCCGGCTGCCCGCCCGGGGCGGCACCGGTTCCTGCCGTACCTGCTGTTGCTGCCCGGCGCGGCCTGGCTGTTCCTCTTCTTCGCCGTGCCGATCCTGCAGCTCGCCGCCGCCAGCCTCTACGACCCCGAGGGCTCGCTCTCCACCGGGTACGCGCTGACCTGGGCGTTCGGCAACTACCCGACGGCGTTGCAGGCGTACTGGCCGCAGTTCGGCCGGTCGTTCCTGTACGCCGGCATCGCGCTGGTGCTGGCGTTGCTGATGGGCTACCCGCTGGCGTACGCGATCGCGCAGAAGGCCGGCCGGTGGAAGAACCTCCTGCTGGTCTGTGTGATCGCGCCGATGTTCACCAGCTTCCTGGTGCGCACGCTGGCCTGGAAGACCATCCTGTCGGACAACGGCTGGCTGGTCGGGCTGCTGCGCGACGTGCACCTGCTCGGCCCGGACGGCCGGCTGTTGGCCACCCCGGTCGCGGTGGTGCTCGGCCTGACGTACAACTTCCTGCCGTTCCTGGTGCTGCCGCTGTACGCGAGCCTGGAGCGGCTCGACTACCGGCTGCTGGAGGCGTCGAGCGACCTGTACGCCAACCCGCTGAAGACGTTCCGGCGGGTCACCCTGCCGGTGTCGATGCCCGGCCTGATCGCCGGCACCCTGCTGTTCTTCATCCCGGCGACCGGCGACTACATCAACGCGGAACTGCTCGGCACCCCGAACCAGTACATGATCGGTAACGTCATCGACTCGGCGTTCCTGGTCCGGCTGGACTACCCGCAGGGCGCGGCGCTGTCGTTCCTGCTGATGTCGGCGATCCTCGCGGTGGTCTTCGTCTATCTGCGCCGGGCCGGCACGGAGGAAGTGCTGTGAAAATCTCCCGCTGGTTCGCCGAGCACTGGGTGATGGGCGTCGCGCTGCTGGTCCTCGGCTACCTGTTCCTGCCGATCGCCGTGGTCGCCGCGCTGTCGTTCAACCGCCCCTCCAGCCGGTTGTCGTACGACTTCAACGAGTTCACCCTCGACAACTGGCGCAACCCGTGCGCCACCTCGGACATGTGCGATGCGGTGCTGCGCAGCGTGCAGATCGGCTTCATCTCCACGGTGGCGGCCACCGCGCTCGGCACGCTGATGGCGTTCGCGCTGGTCCGGCACCGGTTCCGCGGCCGGTCCGGGCTCAACGTGCTGATCTTCCTGCCGATGGCGACGCCGGAACTGGTGATGGGCACCTCGCTGCTCGCCCTCTTCGTCGCCGGCGGGGTGCCGCTGGGCTTCTGGACCATCGTCATCGCGCACGTGATGTTCTGCGTGTCGTTCGTGGTGGTCACGGTCAAGGCGCGGCTGGCCGGGATGGACCGGCGGCTGGAGGAGGCCGCGATGGACCTGTACGCCAGCGAGTGGCAGACGTTCCAACGGATCACCCTGCCGCTGGTGCTGCCCGGCATCGTGGCCGCCGCCCTGCTGGCCTTCTCGCTCAGCTTCGACGACTTCATCATCACGAACTTCAACTCCGGCACCACCGTGACGTTCCCGATGTACGTCTGGGGTGCCGCCCAGCGGGGCATCCCGCCGCAGGTCAACGTCATCGGTACGGCCATGTTCCTGGTCGCACTGCTGCTGGTGCTGGCCAGCTCGCTGCGCGGCCGGCAGGCCCGCCGGGCAGCGGTGGCCGTGGCCGTGCCGAGCCCTCGGGCGAGCACCCGGTCATGACCCTGCCGCATCCCGGCCGGTCGCCAGGGCGCGTGTCGAGGTCGCAGCCCGGCCGCGCCGGGCCCAGACGGCGACCGGCGGCGTTGGAGGTTCGTCCGGATACAACACCGGTATCCGGACGAACCTCCGCCTTGCCGGATCGCCCCCTGGGCCTCGCCACGACTCGCGCTGGGACCTCGACACGCGCCCTAGCCGACGCGGCGCGCGTGCCGTACTGGCTCGACCGGCCGGAGCGCCCCGATCCACTGCCGCCGCTGTCCGGCGCGACCGAGGCCGACCTGCTGGTGGTCGGCGGCGGCTACAGCGGCCTCTGGGCCGCCCTGCTGGCCAAGCAGGCCGACCCCGGGCGGGACGTGCTGCTGGTCGAGGCGGGCACCTGTGGCTGGGCGGCCTCCGGGCGCAACGGCGGGTTCTGCGCCGCCTCGCTGACCCACGGGCTGGCCAACGGGGCGCAGCGGTTCCCCGACGAGATCGATCTGCTGGACCGGCTCGGCCGGGAGAACCTCGACGCCATCGGGGCGACCGTCGCGGAGCTCGGCATCGACTGCGACTTCGAGCGCACCGGCGAGCTGTCCGTGGCGGTCGAGCCGTACCAGCTCGACGGGCTGGCCGAAGACGTCGCGTTGGCCCGCCGGTACGGCCACGACGTCACCCTGCTCGACGCCGACGAGGTACGCGCCGAGGTGGACTCGCCGACGTACCTCGGTGGGCTGTGGGACCGCGACCGGGTGGCGATGCTCGACCCGGCGCGGCTGGCCTGGGGGCTGCGCCGGGCCTGCCTCGACCTCGGTGTGCGGATCCACGAGCACACCCGGGTCACCGGGCTTCGTCCCGGCGGCGGGGCCCTGCACGCACGCACCCTCGGTGCCGACGGCGTCCCCGGTGCGGTACGCGCGGGTCGGGTGGTGCTGGCCACCAACGCGTTCCCGCCGCTGCTGCGCCGGCTGCGCGCCTGGATCGTGCCGGTGTACGACTACGCGCTGATGACCGAGCCGCTGACGCCCGAGCAGCGCGACGCCATCGGGTGGCGCAACCGGCAGGGGCTGGCGGACACCGGCAACCAGTTCCACTACTACCGGATCACCGGCGACGGCCGGATCCTGTTCGGCGGCTACGACGCCGTCTACCACTACGGCAACCGGATGGCGCCCGCGCTGGAACAGCGGGAGCAGACCTTCACCGCGCTGGCCAGCCACTTCTTCACCACCTTCCCGCAGCTGGCCGACGTGCGGTTCAGCCACCGATGGGGCGGGGTGATCGACACCTGCACCCGGTTCTGCCCGTTCTTCGGCACCGCCTACTCCGGCCGGTTGGCGTACGCCGCCGGGTACACCGGGCTCGGCGTCGGCGCGACCCGGTTCGGTGCCCGGGTGATGCTCGACCTGCTCGACGGAGCGGACACCCCGCTGACCCGGCTCGGCCTGGTCCGCGGCAAGCCGCTGCCGTTCCCGCCGGAGCCGGCCCGCGCGGCCGGCATCAATCTCACCCGCTGGTCCCTGGCCCGCGCCGACGCGCGGCAGGGACGGCGCAACGTTTGGCTCCGTACGCTCGATCGTTTTGGTTTGGGGTTCGATTCCTGATGCGCATCCTTCTCGTCGGCGCCGGTGGCGTCGGCTCCGCCGTCGTCGCCATCGCGGCCCGACGCACGTTCTTCGAGACCATGGTGGTCGCCGACTACGACGCCGGTCGCGCGTCGCGGGCGGTCGCCGGCCAGGACGCCCGCTTCGTCGCCGGCCAGGTCGACGCCGCATCGGCGGACGCGGTCGCCGCGCTCTGCCGCGAGCACCGGATTACCCACGTGCTCAACGCGGTCGACCCCCGGTTCGTCATGCCGATCTTCGACGGTGCGTACGCGGCCGGCGCGGACTACCTGGACATGGCGATGTCGCTGTCCCACCCGCACCCCGACCGCCCGCACGCCGAGACCGGCGTGAAGCTCGGCGACGAACAGTTCGCGGTGGCCGGGCAATGGGAGGCCGCCGGCCGGCTGGCACTCTGCGGCATCGGCGTCGAGCCCGGCCTGTCGGACATCTTCGCCCGGTACGCCGCCGACGAGCTGTTCGGTGAGATCGACGAGATCGGGGTACGCGACGGGGCGAACCTGACCGTGGACGGCTACGACTTCGCGCCGTCGTTCTCCATCTGGACCACCATCGAGGAGTGCCTGAACCCGCCGGTGGTCTGGGAGGCCGACCGGGGCTGGTTCACCACCGAGCCGTTCAGCGAGCCGGAGGTGTTCCACTTCCCCGAGGGCATCGGCCCGGTCGAGTGCGTCAACGTCGAACACGAGGAGGTGCTGCTGATCCCGCGCTGGGTGCCGGCGAAGCGGGTCACCTTCAAGTACGGCCTGGGCGACGAGTTCATCGAGGTGCTCAAGACGCTGCACAAGCTCGGCCTGGACTCGACGGCGCCGGTGACGGTGAAGGGCGTCGAGGTCTCGCCGCGCGACGTGGTGGCCGCCTGCCTGCCCGACCCGGCCACCCTCGGCGACCGGATGCGCGGCAAGACCTGCGCGGGCACGTTCGTGACCGGCGTCGGGAAGGACGGCGCGCCGCGAAAGGTCTACCTCTACCACGTGGTCGACAACGAGTGGTCGATGCGCGAGTACGGCCACCAGGCGGTGGTCTGGCAGACCGCGGTCAACCCGGTCGTCGCCCTGGAACTGCTGGCCACCGGTGCCTGGTCGGGCGCCGGGGTGCTCGGCCCGGAGGCGCTGCCGCCGAAGCCGTTCCTCGACCTGCTGACCGGCTACGGCTCACCCTGGGGGATGGAGGAACGGTGAGATGACCCGCTACGGCCCGATGTTCGGTCCCGACGTCACGTTCCTCGGCGTGCCGCCGTGCACGCTCGAGGAGCCGGTGACCTACGCGGACGCCGACGTGGTCATCGTCGGGGCCCCGTTCGACGGCGGCACCTCGCACCGGCCCGGCACCCGGTTCGGCCCGTCGGCCATCCGGCAGGCCTGTTACCTGCCACACGACGGCTCCCGGCCGTCCCTCGCGCTGCGCGTCGACGCCCTGCGCGACCTGCGGGTGTACGACGCCGGTGACGTGGAGATGTTCTCCGGCGACATCGAGCGGTCGCTGGGCGCGCTGGAGTCCGCCGTGTACGCGATCTCCTCGGCGGGGGCCATCCCGGTGGTGCTTGGCGGCGACCACTCCATCGCGCTGCCCGACGCCACCGGGGTGGCCCGCCAGCACGGGCTCGGCCGGGTGTCACTGGTGCACTTCGACGCGCACGCCGACACCGGGGACATCGAGTTCGGCTCGCTGCACGGGCACGGACAGCCGATGCGTCGGCTCATCGAGTCCGGCGCGGTCCGCGGCGACCGCTTCCTCCAGATCGGCCTGCGCGGCTACTGGCCGGGGCCGGAGACGCTGTCCTGGATGGCCGAGCAGCGGATGCGCTCGTACGAGATGACCGAGATCGTGGCCCGGGGTCTGGACTCGTGCCTCACCGAGGCGTTCTCGATTGCCACGGACGAGTGCGAGGGCGTGTTCCTCTCCGTCGACGTGGACGTGGTCGACCCGGGTATGGCACCCGGCACCGGCACCCCCGAGCCGGGCGGCTTCACCTCCCGGCAGTTGCTCGACGCCGTCCGCCGGGTCTGCTACGAGCTGCCGGTGGTCGGGGTGGACGTGGTCGAGGTCGCCCCGCCCTACGACCACGCCGACATCACCGCCTACCTCGGCAACCGAGTGGTCCTGGAGGCCCTGTCCGCCATCGCCCGCCGCCGCCGCGACACCGCAGGCGGCACCTCCTGGAACCCCACCCAACCCCTCCTAGACGCCCGCTGACCACCCCTCCCACCCCTCCCCACCCCCACCCCTCGGCCTCCAGTCGCAGCAGCGCCTCCCGGACCGGCGTCCGGGAGACCCCGGTCGCCTCGGCGATCTCACCCTCGCT
>NZ_JBFBAO010000020.1:0-37991 GCF_040682255.1 Micromonospora sp. NPDC051296
TCTGGTTGGCCGGGTCGGCGAGGGCGGCCGCCAGGTCCGTCGTGTACGACGTGAGCCCGTGCCGGCCGGCGATCTCGGCGAGCTTGGCCTCGTTGCGGCCGACGAGCGTCAGCTCCGGCCAGATCCGGCTGCCGTCGCGGGCGGGCAGGCCGCCCTGTTCCCGGATGGCGAGCAGGGAGCGGACCAGGTGCTGTCGGTACCCCATCCGCCCGGTCACGCCGTTGAGGACGATACCGATTGACGTACGCTCCACTGTGTTTCCTTCCAACTCTTCTGTGTTCTATTCGGCGGTCGTCGTCGCGCCGAGCAGGTCGCGGATCCGCCCGGTGGCGCGGGCGAACGCCGGCTCGGCCATCGTCTGGCCGTAGTCTCGGTCGGTGGGCAGATCCACATCGATGAGTTCGGCGACGGTGCCTGGGCGCGGAGTCATGACGACCACCCGGTTGGCGAGGTAGACGGCCTCCGCGATGGAGTGCGTGACGAGCAGGACCGTCGTTCCGGTCTCCCGCCAGATCCGGCGTAGCTCGATGTTCATCTGCTCACGGGTGAGCGCGTCGAGCGCGCCGAACGGTTCGTCCATCAGCAGGACCGGCGGGCGGTGCAGCAACGCGCGGCACAGGGCCACGCGCTGCTGCATGCCGCCGGACAGCTCGTTCGGGTAGGCATCCTCGAAGCCGGTCAGGCCGGTCATCGCGATCAGCGCGTCGACGCGCTCGCGCGCCTCCGCCCTCGGCATCCGCCGGATCTCGGCTTGGAGCAGGATGTTGCGCCGCGCGGTGCGCCAGTCCAGGAGGGCGGCGCGCTGGAAGACGTACCCGATGTCGCGCCGCGGCCCCTGGACGTCCTCGCCGTGCAGCCGGACCTGTCCCGACGACGGTCGCAGCAGGCCGGACACCAGCTTGAGCAGCGTCGACTTGCCGCAGCCGGAGGCGCCGACGATCGACACGAACTCGCCCGGCTCGATCCGTAGCGAGACGTCGGTGAGCGCGGTGACGTCCTTCTTCTTGGTGCGGAACCGGACCGCGACATCGTCGATCTCGACCGCGGCGCCGGTCGTCGTGGCGTCCGCGGGCCGCTGCTTGGTGGTGTTACCGGCCATCATCGAGGTCATCCCTTCGGCGCGAAGCTCGCGTCCCAGTACGTCGCCGGCGACTCGGCCTTCGTGATCACGCCCGCCTCGGCGAAGATCGCGATGGTCTTGTTCCAGTCGTCCTCGGCGTTCACGCCCGGTGCCTGACCCTTGGTGGCGTCGGTGTGCAGCAGCTGAAGCGTGGCGTTGAACTGCTCGGTGAGAACCTTCTTGGAGGGAAGCTGCTGGGAGGCGCCCTCCATCGCGTCCACCGCGCCGGCCGCGTTGCCCGCGGCCGCGGTCCACGCCTCGCTGGTGGCGGCGACCATGCGCGTGACGAGGTCCTTCTTGTTCTTGATGGTGTCCTCGTTGGCGAGCAGGCCGTTGCTGTAGAAGCTGAGGCCGTGCTCGGAGAACTTCAGGTAGGAGACCGGCTTGCCGGCCTTCTCCTGCATCGTCGGGCCCTGGTCGGTGGCGAAGCCGAGCAGCGCGTCGGTCTGGCCGGAGATGACGGCCGCCATCTTGCCCGCGCCGTCGGTGTTCTGCAGGGTGACGTCGCTGACGTCCATGCCGTTGGCCTTGAGGAAGGCCGGGAAGGTCCGGCTGAGCGCGTCGCCGGCGGTGGTGGCGATCGTCTTGCCCTTGAGGTCGGCCGGCGAGTTGATGTTCTTGTCGCTGAAGAACTGCACGGACGACGCGGTCGTCTGCAGGAACACACCGAGACTCTTGACCTTCAGGCCCTGACTCACCCCGCCCAGGAGGGCGGGGGTGTCCGCCCAGCCGAAGTCGGTCTGCCCGGCGGCGGTCGCCTGGATCGTCTTCTGGGAGCCCTGGCCGGCCTGGATGGTCAGGTCGATGCCGTGCTTCTCGAAGATGCCCTGCTTCTTGCCGAAGTAGAACGGCGCGTGCTCGCCGTAGGGGTACCAGTTGAGGGTGAGGGTGACCTGGTCGAGGCCCTCGGCGTTCTTGCTCTGTTCGCCCGAGTTCGAGCCGCAGCCGGTGGCGGCGGCCAGTAGCAGTGCCGGCATGAGCACTGCGGCGAGGGAACGCAACTTCATGGACTTCTCCTTTACAGCGACGTCGTAGCGGCGTCGGTACGGCGGCTGGCGTGCCAGGGAAGGACGAAATATTCGAGCAGCTCGACGAGGACGAACAGGACCACGCCGAGCAGAGACATGATCAGCAACCCGGCGAAGAGCATGGGGGTGTCGAGGTTGCCGTTGGCCTGGAGGATCACGTAGCCGAGGCCCTCGTTGGCGCCGACGAACTCGCCGACCACGGCACCGGTCACGGCCATCGTCGCGGCGACCTTCAGGCCCGCGAACAGGTGTGGCAGCGAGGCGGGGAACCGGATCTTCCAGAACGTCTGTCCCGGACCGGCTCCCATCGTCGCCGACAGTTGCAGCATCTCGGGGTCGATCGACTTGAGGCCGGTGACCGTGGAGATGACGATGGGGAAGAAGGCCATCAGGACCGCGACCACGATCTTCGGCGTCAGGCCGAAGCCGAGCCAGACGACGAACAGCGGGGCGATCGCGATCTTCGGGATGACCTGGGCGAACAGCAGTAGCGGGTAAAGGCTCTTCTCGACCGTCGGCGAGTAGACCATGACGACGGCGGAGACCACACCGACGACGATCGCGATCGCGAAGCCAAGGACCGTCTCGTACGCGGTGATCCAGGTGTTGTGGGCGAAGTAGCCGGACTGGCTGAGGATGACGTCGAGCGTCCTGCCAGGCGACGGAACAAGGTACGGCTCAATGAGGTTCGCGGCGGTCACCGCCCACCAGGC
Organism: Micromonospora sp. NPDC051296; assembly: GCF_040682255.1. NCBI lineage: Bacteria > Bacillati > Actinomycetota > Actinomycetes > Micromonosporales > Micromonosporaceae > Micromonospora > Micromonospora sp. NPDC051296. The sequence goes on from NZ_JBFBAO010000020.1 coordinate 2,862, forward strand.
GACGAAGATCGCCACGAGCACGGCGAACGGACGCCACGTTCCCTGAACGAAGCGGGCGACGTTCGCTCCTGCGCTCACTGGGCGGCGGGCTTTCACCGCGCCCCCCTGGGCGGACTTCGTCCGCTCCAGCAGGTCGGTTGAGCTCTGCGCGGCCATGACCCTCCGTTCTCCTTGGGCTGTCCGGGGTTCAGCAGCCGCTAGGTAGGCGCGGGCCATCGTTGTAGACGGAGCTACTTCTTACCCCGCCGTACCAGGCCCTGCGACTGAATGCGCTTTCTGTAAGCGCTTTCCGGGTGCTAACGTAACCACGCCGAAACAAGCCGGTCAAGAACTTCCTCGGGGTGACTCAATGCAGCCACGGCCTCACTCGACGCTCGAAGATGTGGCCAAGGCCGCAGGTGTCTCGCCCGCGACGGCTTCCCGGGCGCTCAACGGGACCACGCAGGTACGACCCCACCTACGCGAACGGGTGCTCAAGGCCGCCGAAGAGCTGGCCTACACCCCGAACGCGCACGCCCGGGCCCTCGCCGGCGCTGCCCACCGCACCGTCGGGGTCATCTGCCACGACGTCAGCGACCCCTACTTCGCGGCCGTGGCCGGCGGAATCATGCGGGTCGCCAGCGAGCACGACCTGCTGGTGACGCTCGCCAGCACGTTCCGCGACCCCGAGCGGGAAGTCGCGTACGTGTCGATGCTGCGCGCCGAACGCGCCGCCGCCATCCTGCTCATCGGCTCCGGGTTCGAGAATCCGGACTGGGAGCGGGCCCTCGGCGCCGAACTGGAGCCGTACCTGAAGGGTGGCGGTCGCGTCGCGGTGGTAAGCCGGCACCGCAGCCTGCGGGTGGACACCGTGCTGCCCGAGAACCGCGCCGGGGCGGCGGCCATGGCCCGGGCCCTGCTGGACCTGGGACACCGCCGGTTCACCGTGCTCGCCGGGCCACGGACGCTGACCACCGTCGCCGACCGGATCGGCGGCTTCCGCAACGAACTGAGGAAGGCGGGCGTACCCCTGCGCCCCGCCGACATCGTCGAAAGCGCCTTCACCCGTGACGGTGGGTACGCGGCGATGACCGAGGTGTTGACGCGCGGCCTGGATGCCACCTGTGTCTTCGCCATGACCGACGTGATGGCCATCGGCGCGGTCGCCGCACTGCGCGACCACGGATTGTCGGTGCCGGCCGACGTGTCGGTCGCCGGCTTCGACGACATCCCGATCGTCCGTGACCTCACCCCGCCCCTCACCACCGTCGCCCTGCCGCTGCCGCAGTTGGGGGAACGGGCCATCGAACTCGCCCTCACCGAGAACCCCGGACGGCGCCGCCGCATCCACCGGATGGCCGGTGAGGTCGTCCTCCGCGCCAGTACCGCGAAAGTCCTGTAGAGAGAGGCACCTAGTGAACCAACCCACCCCGGCCCTGGCCGGCCTCACGATCGATCGCGTCGAGACCTTCGCCGTCGCGCTCCCCACGCTGCGTTCCTTCGGCGTGTCCGGCGGATCCGTCGCCGTCGCCGGCAAGCCCAGCATCCGGATCCTCGTGAAGGTCAGCGCGGACGGCGTCGTCGGCTGGGGCGAGGCGACCCCGATCCCGGCCTGGACGTACGAGACGGCGGAGTCCATCGTCACCACCATCGACCGCTACCTGGCGCCGGCGATCCTCGGCCGCCCGTGCTGGGACCTCGACGGCGTGACCACGGTGTTCGACCGGGCCATCAACCGCGGGTTCACGATCGGCGCGCCGCTGGCCAAGTGCGCGGTCGACATCGCGCTGCACGACCTGCTCGGCCGGGCGCTCGGCGTACCGGTCGGGATGCTGTGGGGGCAGCGCCGCCAGGACACGGTCGAGCTGGGCTGGATCGTCTCCGGGCAGACGGCGGACGAGGTCGCCGACTGCGTGGCCGAGGGCTTCGACCTCGGGTACCGCGCCTTCAAGGTCAAGGTCGGCCTGCACACCGAGGCGGAGGACACCGCCGTCGTGCGCGCGGTCCGTGAGGCGGCCCCGGACGCCCCACTGTGGGTGGACGCCAACCAGGGATACACCGTGGACGCCGCACTGCGGATGGCGCGCAACATGGCCGAGTTGGGCGTCACCGCGTTCGAGCAGCCGCTGCCGGCCAACGATGTGGCCGGGTTTCGCCGACTGCGAGAGGCATCCCCCCTTCCCGTCGCGCTCGACGAGAGCCTGCGCCACCCCAGTGACCTGGCCACCTTCGTCAAGCTGGAAGCCGTGGACGTGGCGATCGCCAAGGTGCAGCGCAGCGGCGGCCTGACCCTGTCGCGCCGACTGTGCGCGTTGGCCGAGGACAGCGGCGTACGCCTGATGGGCTCGGGACTCACCGACTCCGACCTCGGCCTCGCTGCCTCGCTGCACCTGTTCGCCGCGTTCGGCATCGACACACCGGTGGATCTCAACGGGCGTCAGTTCCTGAAGTCGTCCTACGCCACCGGGGCGACCGTCGAGGTCACCGACGGCATCGCCCGGGTACCGACCGGCCCCGGCCTCGGGGTGGACGTCGACGAGGCGGTCGTGCGGGAACTCGCCGTCGACGTGCTGAACCCGTAACGGGTAGTTCCGACGCGAGGGCAGGACGCACCGCTCGGTCGCCGCGCGAACGCCACGGCGACCGAGCGAAGTGCGTTATCTCCCGCTCGACCAGAAGCCGAGCAACTCCTCCGCCTTCGAGGCCAACGTCGACCTGGCGGTCTCTGACACGTGCCCTTGCAGCGGCGGGTTACCCAGATGCCGCAGGAAAACCTCCAGGTGCCGGGCGGCAGTGTCGAACGAGCCCTTGCCCGCATGATGATCGGCGCTGGCCAAGGCGTTACCCAGCTGCGTCGCCAACGGACCGCCCAGATCCCCCGACAAGCGGTACTCCCCGATCAACTCGCGGATCGCCGCGGTACCCGGTGGCGCCGTCACCGTGATGCGCGCCAACGCACGCAGCGACACACCGTCGACGCGTCCCCCGACCGTGAGCCGGCCCGGATGCTCGAGTCGGCCCGGATCAACACCGTCCCACTCCACCGCTACGCTGACGCTCGATCCATCGCGATTGCGGACGGTGACCTCGGTCGGCAGCACGGGGGCCCGGCCCGCGAACGTGCTGACGTCCACCGGCACGACGGTGATGGCACCGTCAAGCTCGGCGCCGCCGATCTCCACCGAGAAGTAGCGGTTGGAGGTCGAGGTCCCGGTACCCGTACCATCCCGGCTGCCGTACCCCGTGATCCGTACGAGCCGCGCCTCGACCGATGCCTCGAACAGAAACTCCTCCACGTCCTCGAGCGAGGTCTCGGCACCGGGGAGGACCTGATGGCTCATGATGTGGCCATGCCCGAGGTTGTCCAACTGCCACGTCGGGTTGAGCACCCGGTGCCAGGTCACGCCATCCACAGACACGTCGATGTCGAAGTAGTACTGCCGTCTGCTCTGGGTGTTCTTCGCGAATCCGATCGAGACGCGGTCGACCATCCTCGGACTGTCGCCGAGGTAGAAGCGCGCCGACGCTCCGGTACTTGAGGACACGTCCCACACGGTGTCCTTGTTCCCGTCCAGGAGATTCGCGACAGTGCCGGCCCCATGGCTCGCCGTCACCCGCTGATGCTTCGGCACCATGTCGTACGCGACGGTATAGCGTCCGTCGATGTCAGTGCCGGCGTCGACCGCGATCACGTACGGCTGCGCGTAATGGTCGTCCGGCTCCGTGACCGAAACGATCGAACCCTCTTCGCCAACCGCCGTCAGGGCCGGAGCCTCATTGTCCAGTGGTACGGCAACGGTGTACCGCGTCACGTCCGGATCAAAGCCCGACAGCGGCTCGCCGTCCAGATATATCCCGGCCAGCTTGGGAATTCTCGTGTCCACGGTGTCCGACTCGTCGATGTAGTCGGGCACCACGGTCGAGCTGATGTTACGCACCGCCCCGGCACCCAGCCGGTCGGCCAACTGGTGCAGGAACAGGCTGTCGGGCGTGACGGCCGCGCCGTTGCCATACTCGTAAGCCGGGAAGTTCGGCACGTACCCCGGGTCCACGTTTTCCATGATGAACGGCACGCGTGGGGATTCCGCGGACTGTCCGAACAGGTAGTTCGCCGCCAGTGGGGGTTGGCTGATCATGTAAGGGCCGTGGTTGTTCCACAAGGTGTAGTTGACGCCCGCCCAGCCGTGCGCCGTGCCATTGCTCCATCTGTTCTGCACATAGATCCGGGCGTTCATCTGGTCGAAGAGGCCGCCCGCGGACCACCTCAGATGTGGCTCACTGGCATCCATGTTGTACAGGGCCGTCGAATCGTGGAACACGTATGGGCCGGTGACCCTCGCCTGGAGTACGTATGCGTGACGTGCATATCGCGCGAAGGCCCGCTGCACGAGGACGCCCGTTCCGCCGGAGATCGAGATGCCGTACCGGCGCTCGCCGGCGGTCGTCTTACTGACGAACTCGACCACGTTGGCGTCCTGGACGGTCAACCACCGCACACCGTTGTTGACCGACACACCCACGTCGATGTGGTAGGTGGTGTAGTTCCGTACCCAGACGTTCTCGGCGTGCGAGAACCGCACACCGACCTGCGCGTGCAGTTCGTCCTCGTACTGCTTGTAAGTGGTCCCGAAGGCCGTGCTGGTTCCCGTGACGGACTTGTCGAACCGGGAGATCAGCTGGATGTTCTCGACACCTACCCCCTGGATCCTTCCGGTCGGGATCAGCTTTCGGACGGTGGCGGTTCCGTACTTCATGTCGAGCGCGTCGACCAACGGCTCCTCGATCGTGATGGTGGACCTCGCCTGGTCCACCGCCTTGATGGTTCGTTCCTGATCGAGGTTGTCCCAGTAGGAGAGGTCGTCGGACCACTGATTCGCGGAGAGCCCGCCCGGATAGTCGGTGATCGCGTCCATGTACAGGTCGTGAACCCACGCCCGGTTCACGGCCTTGTTCACCACCACGGTGTCGCCGGGCCGGAGGCCGTCGGTGTTCGCCAACCGGATGGTGTGGGCACCCGCCGGGACATATTGATCGACCACCGCTGCCGGCGCCCCGGTGTCCGCGGTCGAGCTACCCGCAACGTTGATCACGGGCGTGTTCTTGTCGTACGTCGTCGATCTCCAGGTGGCGACCAGCTTGGTCACCGCCGGCTCGAACTCCTCCGACTGTGCGTAGTCATACCAGTTGTCCGGGGTTATCGGTGGCGCACCATGGTCAACCGTCCCCGGCCCCTCCCCCTTGATGACGATTCCACTCGCGCCGACCTCGAGGGTCCGACTCGTTCGGTACGTTCCGGCCTTGAGCAGGAGCGCTCCCCGGAACCCGTCCTTGTCGGGCTTCAGTTGACTGAGGGTGTCGATCGCCTGCTGGAGGCGTTGATAGTCATCCACACCACCGCCGACCGGCTCAAGGATGATCTTGACCGGAACATTGGGTATCGCCACTCCTCCGCCCTTGAAGCCGACGTTGGAGTAGTCCACCACCCGGTTGCCCTTGTGGTCCGGGGTGTAGACAAGCCGGCCGTCACTGCCGACCTGGACCGCCGGATACGGGTTGTGCTCGCCGTGGGCGTTGGCTCCGGGCACCGCGGTGAAGTAGTACGTGTCGAAGTACCGCTTGTCACCGTCACCGATCTCGAACTCCGCGACGTACGTGCCGCCGCTGTCAGCCGTCACGCTCGGCGCGACCACCAACTGGGCGCCCTCGTCGAGGTCCCGCTGGGGAACCGTGTGCACGGTATCGCCCCGAGGGTTCCTGATCACACCGCCGATGGTTATCCGTTTGCGGGCAACCACGTTGAACCTGGGCATCGGGCCGCCCTGCTCCACCAGGGCTGGTCGACCGATCGTCAGGCTCATACCCGGATGGTCGGGAACGATGTCGACGACGTTCTCCGTCGGGTGGTTCGGGTCCGGAGGCGGCTCGGCCGTCACTCTGGTGAGGACCATGAAGTTGAAGATCCGGATGAAGTTTGCATTCAGCTTCATCTCGCCGGTCAACATGACGTACCTGGCGGTGACCGGCGTCGCCATCGTGTGCACCATCGTCTTGTTGCCGTTACCGTCAACCAGGTCAGCGGTGTCCTGCTCAGCGGCGATGGTCCAGTCCCTCGGCGGCCGGTAGTCCTCCAGACCCGCCGCCCCTGCTCTGGCGGTCGTGGAGAGTTCGTTCCATTTGCCGGCATCGCTGGTGTACTCGACTCGATACTCGGAGACTCGCTCTTTGAGTTCCGTGAAGTTCGTCTGGAAGGCAACGACGAACTGCGAGAAGGCCTTCTCATCGCCAAGGTCGACGGCGACCCAGAACCGGTTCTTCCCCGCCGCGATCGCGCTGGCGGTCGACTGGGACCGGTCGACGTCCCAGTACTGTGAGGTCCCTGCCCGGAACACCGCTTCCGGGGTGGAGCCGGCGCGGATCGAGCTCACCTTTATGTTCTCGACCGCGGAACCGAGCGCCAGGTCCACCGGGACCGTGTACGGCGGGGCGGGTTCGACGGCCGCGTTGCCAGTTCCCGGAGCCAACGTCGAGAGCAGTGAACAGACCAGCGCCAGGACACCGCCCGTCAACGTGCGTCTTCCAAGGATCTTCATGAACTGCTCCTCCTAGGCGATTGCTCGCTGCGGCCTGAAGGGGCGCGCCGCAGGGTGACGAGAGCAGGGGTGACGAGAGCAGGGTCGACCAACAGGTCGGACGTGCGTCGCGGCCCTTCCCGTGCCGCCAATCGAAGGCAACACGGGAAGGACCGCGCCTGGGTTATTTCGTCCACGCCTCGATCAGCGCTTCAGCAGCTGCCTTCAGGTCCTGCCTGGCCGCCGCGGTGACATGCCCGTCCATCGCGGGATTCTCAAGGTGCCGCACGAAGTCCTGCATGCGCTTGGCTGCCTGCTCCGTCGAGCCCTTGGCCAGATGGTGACTCGCACTGTCCAGCGTGTTCGACAGTTGGGGCACCAGCGGGCCACCGACCTCACCTGCTGAGACGTGGAAGTCCAGCATCTGGCGAATGGCGGCGGTGCCCTTGCCGTCATCAGTTCGAGTTATCTCGACCGAGCGGTAGACGGACTCGTTGATCGACGGGCCGAGCGGCCCGAGCAACCTGACTGCGTCATGGTCACCGATGATGCCGTCGAACCGGTACTGGTACCTGCCCTCTGGCGTCTTCTTCCCGTCGGTGGTGGCGCGGAGCGATCCAACGACCTCGCCGTCAGCGGTGTGCACGCGGATCTCCGCGTCTGGGTCGGCGACATCCGTGAATGCCGTTCCCGACAGCCTGCCGTCGACGTACGTCACGTCGGTGAAGCCCGAGATCTCGGGCAGATCCTTCGTGTTGTCCAACGAGGCCTTGACCGCACCGAGGAACGAGCTGACCTCCTGGTAGGGCGGTTCCGGAAGATCACGCGGGTATCCCGGCTCATCCCGAACCCACAGGAGCTCCACGGGAATGTAGCCGCGGTAGTCGCTGTACCGGACGTCGGTGAACAGCTTGTCCAGGTCCGTGATGGTGTCGGTCTCGGCGCCCGCCGGCCGCTTCTTGACCTGGAAGTTGTTCGAGTAGGGCAGAACCTCGGCGATGTCGGCGTACCAGTCGTAGTCCAGGCCGGTGGTGTAGCGGAACGGCCGGAAGTAGCCGGTGTCGTTCACGATGCCGACGTTGTCGTGGTCGATCCACTTCAGGATCTGGATCGTCTGACCTGCGGTGGCGGTCATGTCCCCGTGGTTCTGGAGACCGATCTGAACTCCCTTGGTGGCGCCGTACTCGGCCAGCTGCCGCAGTGCCGGGACGACGCGCTCTCGGGCGACCGTCTCCCACCCGAGGGTGTTGATGTCCGTCGGCACCGGCCCGGAGAACACCCGGATGACCGGAGCGCCCATCTCGGCCGCGACGTCGATCCAGTACTTGCCCCGTTCGACATCGAGGGCCCGCCGATCAGCGCTCGGGTGGGCGAAGTTGTTCTGGTAACCGGTGCCGCTGATCTCGATGCCGAGCTGCTCGGCCAGCTGCCGGATCTGGCGGGCGTACGCCTTGATCTCGGCGTCCGGCAAGGTCGGCATCTCGGTGTTGCTGTACCCCGGGATGTAGTAGGCCGTGACGTCGACGGCGTCAAATCCCGCCTCGGCTGCCCACCGAATCGATGCCAGCGTGTCGAGCTGCGGCGTGTCCTGCCGGTTGTTCAACCACGCGTTGATGTTGACATTGAAGCTGTACAGGTTGAGGCTGATCTTGTAGTCGCCCCTGAAGTACTCACCATCGCGGTACCTGACGCTGTCGGCTCCGCCGATCCGGCCGCAGTACTGGCCGCAGATCTCCGGGGTGTTGGGCGCGGCGGGATCGTCAGGACTGCTGCTGTCGTCACCGATCAACCGGATCCTGAACTGCTGGAAGAAGATGTCGGTCCGGTACGCCTCGACCGCCGATTCCACCGGAACGTAGATGGTCATCCCGGTGGCGTAGAGGAACCAGTTCCCCTGCCCCAGAAGTTGGGGCGGCTCCTCCCCCAGGGTCAGCGACTTCAACGACAACGCGTTGTAGAAGGCCCGATTGTCGATCGACTTCAACCGCGGCAGGTACACGCTCTGCAACGCCACGTTGTTGTTGAACGCGAGCCCATTCAGTACGGTCACCTTCGGCATTTCGGCGGTGACGAGCGTGGCGAGATCGTAGAACGCTCTCGATCCGATCACGGTGGTGTTGTCCAGCTTCACGTTCTTAAGCGAAGTGTTTCCGCTGAACGCGCTCGCCGGCACCTGGGAGTCAACGAAGTCAGCCGACCCGACGACCGCGAGATCGGTGAGCTTGGTGAGGCTCTGGTTGATGAATCGGCTGTCGGTGCTGTTCAACGCACCGCGATCGATTATCAGGCCGTTAACATCGGCGTAATCCACACCGGTGGCGTCGATCGCGGCCCGCAACCCTCCGCCCGCGTTCGAGACGCCCACCGTCAATGTGCCATTTTCAGCAATCTGCTCTGCCTGAGCGATGGCCGGAACAGCTATCGACAGCAAGCCCGCAGCCGCGAAATAGGTGAATACTGTCCTGAAGCGTTTCATCGCCTCCTACCCTCCTTGGTAAGCGCTTTCCCTTCAGCCGGCTCAACGTAGCCCAGAACCTCACAGCCGTCTAGATGACCGGCGCCCTGAAGCTCGGGCTGCCTGCCGTTGCCGCGTAGCCGGGTCCAAGATCGCCGTCTGCGGGGGGCTGGTGAGCACCAGGAGACGGTGGGTCGGTTGCGTCGGGGCGGCTCGCCTTCATCGGCTCGGCGTCCGGTGGCGGTGGCCGGCTGCGCCGCCGTACCGCTGACCGATTCTGGCCAGGCTTTTCGCCCTCTCACCGGGCTTCGCCTCGCGGTGGTGGTGACTCTCCGGTGCATCTTGAGTCACAAGTGGCGCGGCCTGATGCGTTACCGCACCTCGGATCTGGCAGCGTAAGCGTTTTCCCAGGGAGTGACACGGTGCGATACGTACGGCAGCGGGGCACCATACTTAGTGGTGCATGGAATCCGGTTGTTGGGCCAGGCGCACTCGTGGCCGGCCTGAGCCTCAACGACCGTTCGCCTCTACACGGCTCGGGAGCTTGCGGTGTCGCAGAGTAAAGGCAGAGGCGTTACCACCTTGACCGATGTCGCTCGCGAGGCGGGCGTTTCGCTGGCCACGGCTTCGCGCGCACTCAACGGCAGCAGCCGCCGAGTTCGCGAGGATCTGAGACGGCGGGTGCTGACGGCCGCGGACAAGCTGGCCTACGCGCCCAACGGCCCGGCACAGGCAATGGCTCGAGGGAGCACCAACGTCCTGGGCCTGCTTGTCCATGACATCGCCGACCCGTACTTCTCGTCGATCGCCACGGGTGTGATGCGAGCGGCGGACGAACGGCAGCTCGTCGTGACAATCTTCAACACATTGCGGCGGCCGGACCGGGAGGTCGAGTACGTACGAACCCTGCGTGGCCAGCGTGCCTGCGCCCTCATCGTGGCCGGTTCACGCATTGACGACTCCCTGGCGCAAGACCAGCTGGAACACGAGTTGGCGGAGTTCGAGTCGGCTGGTGGTCGCGCCGTGTTCATCAGTCAGGGACGGCAACGGTTCGACACGGTCGTGCTCGAGAACCGCGCCGGCGCCCGCGTCCTGGCGGAGAGCCTGGCCGAGTTGGGGCATCGGCGTTTCCTGGTGCTCGCGGGCCCACCGGAGGTGCGCACCTCCACCGACCGGGTCCAGGGCTTTCGAGAGGGACTCGCCCGGCACTCCATCCAACTGTCGAGGAACCAGGTGCTCCGCGGCGAGTTCACCCGGGACGGGGGCTTCGAGGCGATGACCAAAGCCTTCGACCTTGGGCTGGCTCCCGACTGCGTCTTCGCCGTGAATGATGTGATGGCGGTGGGCGCGATGGCGGCGTGCCGTCACCGCGGCGTCCGCGTGCCCGAAGACCTCGCGGTGGCGGGTTTCGACGACATCGCCACCTTGCGGGATGTCACACCGAGCCTCACCACCGTACAGATGCCACTCGACGACGTGGGCGCGATGGCCCTCGAGCTGGTGCTGGCCGAACGGGCCGACCACCCGCGACTACGGCGCGTCAAGGGCCAGGTCGTACTGCGTGACAGCACGTCTCGCGCAAGGTGACGTGACACGCCGCAGACCGACGGGTGGCACGCCTCAGGCCCACTCACCGGCGAAGAGCGGGGCGACCGGCCGTTCCCGGCGCCCGATCCGCAGGTCCCCGAAGATCGTGCTCCGCTCCGCCCGCTCCACCTCCGCGTCCAGGTCGATCTGCAACTCCGCCGAGGCGTCGTGGGCCGCGCCGATGAGGACGAGCTCGGTTCCCGGGTGGTCCAGGAAGGCCGGCGGGTCGAGCGGGGCGAAGCGACGGCCGTGGAACTCGTTCTGCAACGGGGCGGGCAGCCTGCCCTTCCGGGCCCCGCGGAGGCCGACCCCGGGCGGGGAGGGCGCCTGCGGGTTCTTCACCGTGACGATGTAGCTCGCCTCCGGCTCGATGCTGAGGTCCCGCTGGGCCGGGCCGGGACGCACGGGCAGTTCGAGTTCGTACGCGAGATGGGTGTGGTCGTCGTGCCGGGCGATCACGTACGCCCCCTCCGCCGCCGGCCGGGCCGGTGGCTGTTCCCGCTCGTCGCGGGTCTTCGTCCGGTACGCGCGCGCCTGCAGCGCCTTGTGCAGCTGCTCGGGCCGGTCCACCACCTCGTCGACGAACGCCCAGAATCGGTCGTGCTCATCGATGTCGGGCAGCCGCTTGCGCCCGACGACGAGCAGCCGCAGGTGCCGCCCCCGCCACGGGTGCATCACCACGAGTAGCCGCTGCACCTCGGCCAGCGAGTCGACGTGTTCCTCCGCCACCCGGGGGCGGTAGAGGAAGTAGATGTCCCCGTCTTCCAGCAGCTCGGCCATTCGCCGTGTATACCCGGAATGACCGGCGGCCAACGCCGGCCAAGATTCGGCCACTGGAGGACGGGGTACCGGGGGACGCGTGTTTCCTGATCCTGACAACGAGAGCACTGCCGGCGTACCCGCACAGACCGACGCCCCCGAGGGGCGGAAGCGGCGGCGCCGGCGGATACCCATCTTCCTTGCGGTACTCGCGCTGCTGCTCGGCATCGGTCTCATCGGCGGCACCTACTACGTCGACAGCGTGCCCACCCCCACCGACCTGAGCCTGCCGGAGTCGACCACGGTCTACTTCGCTGACGGTCGGACGCCGATGGCGAAGCTGGGCTCGGAGAACCGGACGATCGTGCCGTACGACCAGATGAACGACGCCGCGAAGCAGGCGATCGTGGCGGCCGAGGACCGGACGTTCTGGACCAACGAGGGCATCGACTTCAAGGGCGTGCTGCGGGCCGCCTGGGCCAACCTCACCGGCGGCGAGCGCCAGGGCGCTTCGACGATCACCCAGCAGTACGCCCGGGTGGCCGCCGATCTCAAGGGCGTCACCTACTCCCGCAAGGTCCGCGAAGCGGTCATCGCGTGGAAGCTCGACGACGAGTACAGCAAGGAGGAGATCCTCGGCTTCTACCTGAACACGGTGCCGTTCGGGCGGGGCGCGTACGGGATCGAGGCGGCCGCGCAGGCGTACTTCGGCAAGACGGTGCGCCGCGACGCCCCGGCGGCGAAGCAGCTCACCGTGGCGGAGGCGATGGTGCTCTGCGCGATGGTGAAGCAGCCGGAGGCCAACCCGGACGACCCCGAGGGCCAGCCCGGCTACGACCCGGAGCGCAGCCCGAAGGCTCGGCAGAACTCGCTCGACCGGTGGGCCTACATCCGCGACGGCATGGTGAAGCTGGGCCACCTGACGCCGGCGGAGGCGGCCGACCTGGCGTACCCGGACACGGTGCAGCCGATCGACCCCACCGCCAACCGGTCCGGCCTGGACCGGCCGACCGGCCTCGTGGTCAACCACGTGCTCAGCGAGCTGCGGCAGACCGAACAGTTCAAGGACAAGCCCGCCGACTACGTACGCAACGGCGGATTCAAGATCGTCAGCACCATCGACAAGCGGGTCCAGGACGCCGCCGAGTCGGCCGCCGACATCCGGCGCGACACCGCCCCGGAGGCGGTCCGCGGGCAGCCGAAGAACTGGCAGGCCGCGCTGGTGGCGGTGGAACCCGGCACCGGCCGGGTGCTCGGCTACTACGGCGGCAACGACGGCTCCGGCGCTGACTACGCCGGCTGGTACTACGACGAAGACGGCGAGGCCGCCGGATTCGGCCAGCACCCACCGGGGTCGTCGTTCAAGGTGTACGACCTGGCTGCGGCGGTGCGCGAGGAGATCTCGGTCAAGCGGCACTTCCACTCCCCCGACACCAAGGAGTTCCCCGCCTCCGGCCGGACGAAGGACAGCCCCGCCGGCCCGATCCGCAACGCCGAACGGGCGTCGTGCCAGCCGGACTGCGCGCTGTGGGAGGCCACCGTCGCCTCGCTCAACGTCACCTACTTCGAACTCACCGAGAAGCTGGGCACGGACAAGGTGATCGACATGGCCACCCGGGCCGGTGTCGACTCGATGTGGGCCAACAAGAAGGGCGACTCGAAGCCGAAGCGGATCGAGTTGCGCGGCCACCCCGGTGCGGAGACGGCGGAACACTTTTCGACCGAGGTCGGCATCGGGCAGTACGGCATCACCGTCGAGGACCACGCCAACGGGATGGCGACCTTCGCCGCCGGCGGCAAGCGGGCCGAGGCTCACTTCGTTCGGTCGGTGACCAAGGGCGACGAGGAGATCCTCGAAGAGCAGCTGACGCAGACCGAGGTCGGCCTCGACGAGGAAGCGATCGCCCAGCTCAACTGGACGCTGAGCCGGGTGCGGGCAGCCCGGTTGGACAACGGCTGGGACACCGCCGGCAAGACCGGCACCTGGCAGGCCGGCCAGAGCACCACCAAGAACCTGCACACCTGGATGGTCGGCTACACCGGCGCCCTCGCCGCCGCGACCTGGCTCGGGACCACCGACGGCAAGCCGCTGCGGACGAAGGACGGCAGCTACGCCGTGTACGGGGCCAGCGGTGCCGGCCCGATCTGGCAGCAGTTCATGGCGGAGGCGACGGCCGCGCTGAAGCTCGACCCGGACAAGTACCGGTTCGCCGAGCCGAAGTTCCCGAACGACGCGCCGCCGCCCACCGCTACGACACGGCCCGCGCCGACGGCGACGCGCCCGACACCGACGACCGCGACACCGACACCGACGGCGCGGCCGACAACCGCGCGGCCGACACCGACAGCGACCGAACCGAGCTGCGACCCGCCGGACTGCGCCACCGCGGTCCCGACCGGCCGGCCGACGCGGACACCGACCCGGTCGCCGGAACCGAGCCCGCCGCCCAGCTCGGAGCCGCCGCGCACCTCCGCGCCGGGGTGATCGTCGTACGATGCGGCGCATGGCGTTGCTGCATCGGGCGGAGATCCAGCCCACCAAGCTCGAACTGCTGACGGCCTGGCTGCCCGGCCGCGACTGGTACCAGGGCGACACCGGCGCCGAGGTGACACGCGTGGCCGGGTACCGGTTCGACGACCCGGCCGGCGAGGTCGGCATCGAGACGCTGCTCGTCCGCGCCGGCGACGGGCCGATCCACCAGGTGCCGTTGACCTACCGTGGTGCGCCGCTGGACGGTGCCGACGGCTGGCTGGTGGGGACCACCGAGCACTCGGTACTGGGCCGGCGCTGGGTCTACGACGCCTGCGGCGATCCGGTGTACGCTGCGGCGCTGGCCAGCGCCATCCTCGCCGGCACCGGACAGGCGGAGGAGTACTTCGAGGTCGACGGCCGACGCGAGGTACGCCCGGCCAGCATGGACATCGCCACCGACGCCCCCGCCGGCACCGAGGTCCCCACCGTCGGTGCCATCCGTCGGGTCGTGGCCGCCGACCCGACGATCATCATCACCGACACCGTCGAGCTGGCCGTGGTCCGCCGCCCCGACCCCACCAACAGCGCCCGGCCGACCCGAGCCACCCTCACCGGCACCTGGGCCGGCACCACCACCCCCCTCGCCTACACCCAAACCCCCTAACCCCGCTCCCCCACCCCACCCCGTCCCCGCCCCGCCCCGTCCCCGCCCCGCCCCCGCCCCGCCGATCTTGCACTTTCGGTCGGGTAAATGCCCCTTCTGCGGCTGTTGCCCCGACGAAAAGTGCATGATCGCGGCGGCGGGGGCGACGCGGGGTCGGCAGGTCAGGTGGTGAAGGGGGTGAGGTTGAGCAGGGCCAGGCGTTGCGGGTCGGCGATCACGTGGATCTCGGCGATCCGTGCGTCGGTGATGGTGAACGCCATGATCGCCAGGGGGCGGCCGGCCGCCACGACGACCACACCGGCCGCGCCGTTGATGACGGCGTGCCGGCTGAACGGGGAGAACCGGCCGAACATGGTGGCCTCGGCGGCGACCTGCCGACCACCGGTGATCACGGTGGTGTGGCGGGCCCGGGTGGCCCCGCCGTCGGCGCGCAGCACCACGTCCGGATGCAGCACACCGACGAGCGCGTCGAAGTCACCGTCGCGGGCGGCGGCGAGGAACGCGGTGACCACCTCGCGTTGGCGGGCAAGATCGGCGTCCGGGGTCGGAGTCTGACCGCGCACCCGGCGGCGGGCCCGGCTGGCCAGTTGCCGGGCCGCGGCGGGTGACCGGTCGAGCATCGGGGCGATCTCGTCGAAGGGCACCCCGAACATGTCGTGCAGCACGAAGGCGAGTCGTTCGGCCGGGGTGAGCGTGTCGAGGACCACCAGCAGCGCCAGCCCGACCGAGTCGGCCAGCACGGCGGCATGCTCCGGGTCCTCAGGGCCGGCGGGGCTGACCACCGGGTCCGGGACCCAAATGTCGAGCGGTTCCTCACGGCGGCGCTGGCGGGAGCGCAAGGTGTTCAGGCAGACCCGGGCGACCACCGTGGTCAGCCAGGCGGCGAGGTTGTCCAGCTCGTCCGGGTCGGTGCGGGACAGCCGCAGCCAGGTCTCCTGCACGGCGTCGTCGGCCTCGCCGAGGGAGCCGAGCATCCGGTAGGCCACCGAACGCAGGTGCGGCCGCTGCTCCTCGAACCGCTCGGCCAGCCAGGTCGACTCGCCCATGCGCCGCCTCCGTTCCTCGCGCCTTCACCGGCTCGACCCCGCTGGGCTCGTCGCTGTGACAGGGGCGACCTGGATCACTCTGGTCACATCGCGTGGTCGGGCGGGGTCGAGCCGGTGAAGCCACGAAACGGTAGCCGACCACGGGCCAGGCCCACGGTCCCGACACAGGGAGACACCATGAACCCACCGATCCTGGTCACCGGCGGCACGGGCACCCTGGGCCGCCTGATCACCCCGCTGCTGCGGGAGGCCGGTCATCCGGTACGGGTGCTCAGCCGACGAGGTGGGCCGTCCGCGCCCGGGATCGAGCAGGTCATCGCCGACCTGGCCACCGGCGAGGGCGTCGACGCCGCGGTGCGCGGCGCCGGGATCGTCCTGCACCTTGCCGGCGGTCAGAAGGGCGACGACCGGATTGCCCGTACGCTGGTGCGGGCCGTGCAGCGGGCCGGCGGCGTACGGCATCTGGTCTTCATCTCCGTCATCGGCGCCGACCGGATCCCGCTCGCCTGGCTCCGGACCAAGCTCACCGCAGAGGAGAAGATCGCCGGTTCCGGTGTGCCCTGGACGATCCTGCGCGCCGCGCAGTTCCACGAGCTGGTGCTGACGATGGCGCAGAAGATGGCGGCCCTCCCGGTGGTGCCGGTGCCGGGGATGCGGCTGCAGCCGGTCGACAGCCGCGAGGTGGCGGCCCGGCTCGCCGGGCTGACCCTGGGGGCCCCGGCCGGCCTGGTCCCCGACCTGGCCGGGCCGAAGGTGTACCCGATGGGCGACCTGATCCGCGGATACCTGCGCGCCACCGGCAAGCGTCGGCTGACGCTGCCGGTGCGGCTGCCCGGCCGGGCGGGTCGCGCCTACCGGGACGGGGCGAACCTGGCCCTGGGCGGTGCCACCGGCACGCGGACCTGGGAGGCGTTCCTCGCCGAACGGGTGGGACAGCCGGCCCCGGCCCGGTAGGCCACCCGGCGATGCCGGCAGCACCGCCGGGCGGGTCAGCCGATTCTGGTCGGTTGGGCGGGGAACGACGGGGCACCGGGCAGGATGGTGTCGTCGAAGTCGTAGCGCAGTTCGTCGACCACCTCGACGACCCCGCTGACCCGCGCGGCGAGCCGCACCGCGATCTCGACCGCCGAACGCCGGTCCAGTTGTCCGGTCATGGTGACGGCACCGTCGCGTACCTCGACCCGGACGGTTCCGTCGCGCACCGCGAGCACCCGGCGCAGCACCTCCTGGACCACGTCGTCGCGGATGTCGGCGTCCGGACGCAGGTGCACCCGCAACAGGTCGCCACGGGTCACGATGCCGACGACCCGGCCGAGATCGTCCACCACCGGCAGGCGCTTGACCTGCTCGCGGTCCATCAGCTTCGCGGCGGCCACCAGGGAGGTGTGCGGGAAGGTGGTCACCGCCGGTGCGGTCATCAGCTCCCGCGCGATCCCCGCCTCACCCTTACGCCGAGCCCTGCGCTGCTTCGGCCGCTCGAGGATGCGCCGCTCGTGCGGCTCGCCCATCCACTCCACCTTGTGCAGCAGATCCGCCTCGGAGACCACACCCCGCACGTGCCCGAAGTCATCGACCACCGGCACGGCGCTCACCCGCCGGTCCGCGAGGACGTCAACGATCTTCCGGTACGGCGTCTGCTCCACCACCGTGGCGACGTCCCGGGTCATCACGTCGCTCACCTGCCAGGCCCTCATCACGACCTCCTCTTCCGGCTCTGCACTCACGCTATGGCGGAGACGGCGAGTCGGGTCAGTGCCGGCGGGCCCCTCTCGCCGGGCCGAGGGTCCCGTCCCGGCGGGCCCTTCGTGCCCCGACCCCCGACCGCCGGCACCCCCCGGTCCTGGATCGAGGGTGATCCCCCTGCCGGACCCAGCTCCGCCCTTCCGATCGGCCAGCACGCAGCGCCACCGGCTGGTAACGTGACGGCGTTTCAGGAGACGGCGGCCGACGATGTCCCTGGGGAGAGTCGCATGTGGGCGGACGAGGCAGCACTGGACGCCGTGGGACGCCGGCTCGACGAGTGGGAGTCGTCCTTCGCCGATCGGGCGGCGCGGGCAAGGACCCTGTCCACCCGGGTGCAGGCGTTGACCGGCAATGCGCACAGTCCGGATCGGACGGTCGAGGTCACCGTCGACTCGACGGGCCTGCTGGTCGACCTGCGGTTGGACGAACAGGTCCGGCAGCATTCCGCGGCACAGACCGCGCGGCAGGTATTGGCGACCACCCGAGCCGCTCAGGCCGACCTGATGCGCCGGATCACCGCCGCGACCAACGAGACGCTCGGCGACGACGACCCGGCCGCCGCGGCGATCGTCGACTCCTACCGGCGCCGGCTCCTGCCCGCCGCTTCCCCACGCCGCGACCATCGCGCTGACCCCGGCACTGCTGGAGGCGATCGGCCTGGTCATGCTGCTGCCGCCGACCGGGGCGCACCGGATGCCGGGCGGTGACGGTATTCAGGTCGATCCGGACGACCTGACCGCCCACGCGGCGCGCCTCGACCGGCACGCCGGCAACCTCGACACCGCCCGCCAGGCCGGGCAGCACGTCCGGCTGGGCACCGACGCGTACGGCCAGTTGTGCGCGATCATGCCGGCGCTCCTCGACGGCCTGCAACGCGTACTGGTCGACGGCATCGGCACCGCCGCAGGCTCGGTACGCGACACCGCCGGCCGGCTGCGCACCGGCGCCGACCGCTACCGGGCCGCCGACAACCGCGCCCAGCAACTCCTGGACCAGGTACGGGACCGGCGTTGACCAGCAACCCGCTCGTCGCCGCCCGGGTGGACAACGGGCCCAGCGCCTGGGCGGGTGTGTGGATCCTCGAAGACATCGAGCTGATCCATCAGGGGGTCACCAACGGCAGCTGGATCGACGGCAGCCTCGGCGTGGTCAGCGCCGGCCTGGACGCCCTCGCGCTGGTCTCCGACCCGGTCGGCGCCCTGCTCCAGTACGGCATCGCCTGGCTCATCGAGCACGTCAAGCCGCTCAGCGAGGCCCTGGACTGGCTCGCCGGCGACCCGGCGCAGATCACCGCGCACGCCCAGACCTGGCGCAACGTCGCCGCCTCGCTGCGCGACGAGGCCGCCGAACTGGCACGCGCCGTCGGCACCGACGTGGCCGGCTGGGGTGGCAGCGCCGGCCCCGCGTACCGCGCCTGGGCCGCCGAACAACGTCAGGCCGTCACCGGCCTCGCCCAGGGCGCCGAGGCGATGGCCGCCATCACCGAAGGCACCGCCGGCCTGGTCGCCGCCGTCCGGCTGCTGGTCCGCGACGCCATCGCCACCTGCGTCTCCCGCCTCATCGTGTACGCCACCGAACTCGTCGCCACCGCCGGACTGGCCACCCCGCTGGTGATCGAACAGGTGACCACCCTGGTGGCTTCGTGGGCGGCCCGGATCGCGCGGCTGCTACGCGGACTCCTCAACAGCCTCCGCCAGATCATCCCCAACATCCGCCGCCTCGCCGACCTCATCGACCAGTTGAAGGAAGCACTCGCAAGGCTCCGGTCGCCCGGAAGCCACGGTTCGCCAGCAAAGTCCGCGTCCGGTCCACCCGAGCCACATCGCCGCTACCACGAACCGAGGCCACCGGACTTCGACCCCGGCAAGCACCACGGCCCTCTCGGAGACGGCTTCAGCCCCGGTGCGAGTGATCCCCATGGACTGTTCGAAGGGAAGGAGCGGGACATCGCCGACCGCCTCGCCGCCGAGGGCATAATGGTCCATCCGAGGCAACGCATCGATGACGTCGAACATCAGAAGAATCCCGATGCCATGATGCGGTCGGGTCCTGACGACCCTGGCGTGGTAACCGAACTCAAGACCCTGGATCGGGCCACGAGCGAGGCGGTACGACGTAACATCCTCACGGCCGGTAAGCAGCTGGACCAAGAAGGTGGCGGCGACGTGGTGGTAGACGGTCGCGCGGTGGGCCTCACGGAGGAGGACGCGCGAAGAGGCTATGCCCGAGCGGTCGGACATCACCGGCAGAATGGCACGCCACTGCCGGACCGGATACGCATCATCCTCGGCGAGGACCGAATCATCACCCTCCCCGACGGGACGCGGTGACGCAATGTCCGTCCAGGAGCACATCTTCATACACAGCCCATCCGCACCGGAGGAAGTCGCCGAGCAGCTCTCCGCAGCCATGGGCATGCGGCTATTCACCGGCCGCAAGGGTGGCATCTTTGTGAGCCGGCAAGCCCGTGTGGGTGCGCCCGAAAAGGAGGTAGGGGGAGAAGTCGCCCAAAACTACCTCGCGGACACACTGGCGAGCCCGGCGGAACAGTCGTTACTGGACGGCTACGAGATTCTGTGGGACTTCGGATACGCCGGCAGGGACCGTGATATCCAGTTGGAAGAGGCACGCTTGGCCTTCGGTGAACTCGTCTCGACAGCGCTATGGCCAACAGCGCTCGTTGCCGGTCTCGACACCCTAATTGCCGCTTGGGATCCCGTCCTCGGGCTTACCTGGTTCCCTCCGGACACCACACCAGACGCAGACAGCCGAAAACTCTGGTCAGGCTACTTCGGACGCCTGACCATTCCGCCCTCGTCCTGATTCGAGTCCGGCCCCGAACAGTGTTGGCACGATCCGCGGCTCATTGGCCACGGGGCCACCCTTCATAGAAGGGCATCGGCGCCAATCTTGGACAGTTTTCGTTATCGAATAACGGAAACTGTCCAAGATTGGCGGCCGCGCAGAGTTCCTGCCGATCGCCGCCCCACCGAACAGGCAGGTGGTCCCTCACCAGGCCATGAGCCTGGTGAGGGACCGATGAGTTGATCTCCAGAAGATGTTGACTGGTCAGAAGGCCAGGGCGTCCTTACCGCCCACGACAGGAAGCACCAGTTCGCTGCCGTTGAGGTACACGGTGATCTGGCTGCCGACAGCGGGCGCGTCGCGCGCCGGGCGGTTTGATGTCGGGCTCGCGTTGTAGTTGCCGGTGATGACGACGCCGATCCGGTGCCCGGCCGGGATGACGTGCTCGGAGGGGAGCGTCGTCCACCGCACGTTGTACTTGTCGCCGGGCGTCAGCGGCTGGCTCTGCCGGAGGTCGGAGGAGTTCTTGACATCGATGTGGCCCCAGGCCAGAACCCGTTCGGGCGTGATCGCGACGCTCGCCTCCATCGGCTCGGCGCATCCGGTCCGGCTGGCCAGGTCCTCGGGCTCGCAGGACTCGTGGATCACCTCCAGCGGTTCCTTGCCGGCCACGGTGACGGTCGGGCCCTCGCCGTAGTCGACGAGAAGCGCCGAGAGCAGCGCGGTCTCGGCAGTCGTCGACATCCGGACCGCCAGCTTCGGCGTACCGGAGATGCGCAGGTCCTTCGCGAGCGGCGCGGTCACGTAGGCGAGCCGACCGGGCTTGGCCTGCTCGGCGTTGCCGATCTTGATTGCCTGCGACTCGATCTGGTCGACGAAGCTCTGCGTGGGGTTGCCGCCGGCGTTGTTGACCGACAGCGTTCCCGCGACGTCGGCCGTGGCCGGACCGAAGCGCAGGTCGACGTCCTTGACGTTGGCGTCCGGCCAGGTCGAGTGGGTCTCCCAGGTGCCGTCGGGCCGCTGGATGTCCGCCATCGGCTCGTTCATGATTCCGTTCGGGATGTCGTGCAGCCAGTGGTCCATCCACCGGTGCATGACCGACTGCCACTCGGCCAACCGGAAGCTGGTCGGGTTGACGTGCGCGCCGCGATGGATCCAGATCTTGCGCGGCATCTGGCGCTTCTCGACCTCGTGCCACAGATCGGCGAAATGCATGGTCTTGACGTTGTAGTCGGTGAGGCCGTGCACCATGAAGACGGACGTGTTGACCGTCTTGATTTTGTTGGCGTCCGGCAGGTAGCTCCGCTCCTGCCAGAACGGCGTGAAGTCGGAGGCGCTGGCTACCTCGGCGTCGCCGACCCCGGTGATGACCGACCTACAGGCCGGCGCCGACACCGCGCCCGGCAGCACCCGGCCGACCGAGACGTAGTCCGCGAGCCACTCGGTGTACCGGTGGTTGACGTTCTCGCTCCAACTCGACCAGGCGATCCCCTGGTCGTTCACGTACTTGTACCAGCTGGAGATCGCGGCGATCGGCACCACCGTCCGCAGGCCGGGTACGCCCTGCGTGGCGACCGCGTTGGGCAGCGTGCCGACGTACGAGACACCCTGCATGCCCACGTTGCCGGTGCTCCAGTCGGCGACCGCCACGCTGCCGTCGTGGTGGAAGCCAGGGGCGCGACCGTTGAGCCAGTCGACGACCGCCTTGATGCTGATCGTGTCCTCGACGCCGCCGGTGGTCGGGCAGCCGAACGACCGCGAGGTGCCCTGCATCTCGACCTGGACGACGGCATAGCCGCGAGGGACGAAATATTCGTCCCACCAGCCGGCGAACCCACGCGTCCGATCCGGCACGGGATCACCAGGATCCCGCCCGTAGTACGGGCTGGCCTCCATGATGATCGGTACCCGCAGGCCCGCCTCGGTCTCCGCCGGCCGGATGACGTCGACCGCGATCAGGTCCCGACGGCCGTCGCCGTCGCTGTCCATCGGCGCTTCGACGTAGACGACCTCCTGGATAGCGTCGCCGTACGAGAAGACCGGCTGGGTCACACCGTTCTCGATCACAATCTGAGGCGACTCCGCAGCAGCGCTCGCCACCATGGGCGCGCCGATGACCGTCACCCCGACGACCGTTCCAACGGCGACCAATCGCCGCACAAACCCCATGCCCCCACCTCCGTCTACTCGCGACAGCACCTGGTGAGAGGCATCTTCATCTGTATCGATCACCAGGGTCAATAGCTGGTTGTAGCGATAGCACTCCTCTCTGTTACGACACCTGTCGGACTCCCGAGACTTGGGACGCTGGGTAGAGGCATCGGCGACTCGATAGGCTCCGTGCGGTGAACACGACCCTGTCCAGCGACGGGACGGCTGGGCTGGCCATCCTGGGCGCGATGGAGCTGGCATCCGATCCCGACCTCGAGGCCCGGTTCGCGGAGTCAGCCCATCAGATCCTGGCGGATCTGGTCCGCCGAGGCGCCGCGCTCGGCTGGGTCGAGCCACCCGCACGCCGCGACGTGACGGAACTTCTCGGCCAGGTGGTCAGTGCGGTGCAGGCCGGGGACGGCTCCCTGCGTGCCGCATACGTCGACCGTCGGCTGGTCGGGCTCGGGTACTGGCTGCGCTATGCCCGACCGACGCACCGGCCGCACGCCGACCTGGAGAAGGTGGCGGTGGATGCTGCCGCACACGGGCGTGGCGTCGGTCGGGCGTTGACCGCCGCGCTGATCGCTGACGCCCGGCGGGCGGGCATCGAAGTCCTCACCCTGGACGCCCGCGGCGACAACAGCAATGCTCTGCACCTCTACCGGTCGCTGGGCTTCACCGAGTACGGCCGGCTGCCCGATTTCGTCGCCGTCGGCGAACGCCGCTACGACAAGGTCTTCTACATGGTCGACTTCCGCCGACGAGGCTGACCCACCGAGCCGGCTGCCTCCTACCTGGGGAGGAGGCGGCGCTCCGACCGCCAGCCGCGGCTGGGGCTTGCGGTCGGGCGCGATGCGCGAGCGCGCCCACCAGCATCTGGAGACATGACTACCTACCTGCCCCAGCGGGCACCCTGGCACCGCCCACTGATGGTCTTCGTCGCGGCGATGGCGGTACTCGCCGTCGTCGCCGCGATCGGCGTCGTCGCCGACCCGCGCATCCTGACCGGAGTGCCGATCTGGCTCAAGCCGTTCAAGTTCGCCGTCTCCTTCGTGCTGTACGGCATCACCCTGGCCTGGATGCTCTCCCTGCTGCGCCGGCGGAGCCGGATCGCGGAGTGGGCGGCCACCGTCATCGTCGCGATGGGCGTGGTCGAAGTGGCGATCATCGTCGGGCAGGTGCTGCGCGGCACGACCAGCCACTACAACGAGACCAGCGCGTTGAACGGCGCCCTGTGGCAGCTGATGGGTGCGGCGATCATGGTGCTGTTCGTGGCGCACCTCGTCGTCGGCATCGTGGTGCTGCGGCAGCCGGTCGCGGACCGGGCCGGCCGGTACGCGATCGGGCTCGGGCTGGGTGTGGCGGCCCTCGGCATGCTGGTGGCGGTACCGATGGTGCTGCCCGGCCAGGCACCCGCCGTCGAGGGGATCGCCGGGGCGCACAGCGTGGGCGTGGCCGACGGCGGGCCCGGGCTGCCGGTGGTCGGGTGGAGCACCACCGGCGGTGACCTGCGGATCGGGCACTTCGTGGGGCTGCACGCACTGCAGGTGCTGCCGATCCTGGCGATCCTGCTGAGCCGGTTCCTCGGCGACCGGCTGGACGAGCACACCCGGGCGCGGCTGCTGGTCGTCGCGGGCGGGGCGTACGGCGTACTCACGATCCTGCTGACCTGGCAGGCACTGCGCGGGCAGCCGTTGCTGCGACCGGACACGCTCACCCTGGCGGCCGGGGCGGCGCTGGTGGTCACCACCGCGACCGCCGCCGCCCTGGTGGTGGCCCGGCGGCGCCGCCCGGAGCTGGCGCTCGCCGCATGAGTGAGCGAATGATCAGGCTCAGCATGGTGGGGCGACGAGGAGGAGAGCAGGCATGACCGGGACACTGTTCACGCTGACGTTCGCGGTGGCCGCACCGTTCTGGGCGCTGATGATCCTGCTACCGAACTGGTCGCTGACCGGACGGATCATCCGGTCGCCGCTGATCGTGACACCGGTCCTGCTGATCTACGCGATCCTGGTGATCCCGGCGCTCGGTGAGGTGCTGCCGACGGTGCTGTCGCCGACCCTGGACGGCGTACGCGACCTGTTGGGCACTGCCGACGGCACGGCGGCGGCCTGGGCACACATGATCGCGTTCGATCTGTTCGTCGGTCGGTGGGCGTGGCTCGACAGCCGGGAACGGGGGGTGCCGGCGCTGGTCATGGCGCCGGCGCTGGTGCTGACGATCCTGCTCGGACCGATCGGCCTGGCCGCCTACCTGGCGGTCCGGTCCAGGTGGGTACGGCCGGCGGTCGCTGCGACGCCCGAGCCGGAACACCTAGGCTGATCGCCGTGGGGTGGGTGGGACGACTGTTCGACGCGCGGGACACCCTCGTGCGGATGCTGCTGCTGTGCCTGAGCGGCGTCGGCTATCTGGTCTTCGGGATTCAGGGCGCCCCCACGACCACGCAGTGGATCCTCGCGGTGCTCGCGTTCGCCGCCGGGCTGGTGTTCCACCGCCGGCCACTGGTCAACCTGCTGACGCAGGCCGCGCTGCTGGCGGTCGCGATCTGCCTGCTCGACGACATCATGATCAATCAGGTCGGTGCCAGCTGGGCGCTGTTCGAGCTGACCATGCGGGCCGAGCGGGCCCGCACCTTCTGGCTGGCCGCCGGGCTGTTGGCCGCGGTCGACCTGACCGATTCGATCGGCGATCCGCTCGGACGCTTCCTCTCCGGTGTCTTCGGGCTGCTGCTGGAGGTCGGCGTCCCGCTGCTGCTCGGACTGGTCATCCGGACCACCCGGGAACTCGCCCGGCAGGCGCAGCAAAGGGCGGCCGAGGAGCGGCGCCGACACGAGTCGGAGGACCGGGCCGCACGCGCCGACGAACGCAGCGCCATCGCGCGGGAGCTTCACGACGTGGTCGCGCATCACGTGGCGTCGATGGTGCTGCGGGTCGGTGTGGCCCGGCATGTGCTGACCGACCTGGATCCGCGGGTGAGTGAGGTCTTCGACGGCGTGCACGGCACGGGGACCGCGGCCCTGGCCGACCTGCGCCGGCTGGTCGCGGTCCTGCGTGACCCGGAGGGCGTACGCGGTGACGCGGCGCTGACCGCGATCGAACCGTCGGCGCTGCCGGCGGCCCTCGGCGCGGCGGTCGACCGGGCCCGTCAGGCCGGTGTCACGGTGGAGGCCGACATCGACCCGGCGATCGGTTCGCTCGACGCGGTACGTGGTCTGGCGGTGTTGCGCCTGACCCAGGAGTCGCTGACCAACGTGGCCAAGCACGCCGGCACGTCCGCGCTGGCGCGCCTGTCGGTCAGCGTGGTGGACGGGGCCGTCCACTGGGAGGTGACGGACAACGGTCGTGGCTGGGTGCCGGCCACGGTGCCGGCCGGTGGGGGTCACGGCATCACCGGGATGCGCGAGCGGGTCGAGGTCCTCGGCGGTCGGTTGGAGGCCGGACCGACCGGCGCGGGCTGGCGGGTGCGTACCGTCCTGCCCGTCGCGGCGACGCCGTCGCACCGGGTCGGCCCGCCGGCCGGGTCGCCGCCGCCGGAACGCGAGGCGTCGGCGCGCACGGCGGAGCCGGCATGATCCGCGTCCTGCTGGTCGACGACCAGCATCTCATCCGCGCGGGCCTGCGCATGCTCTGCGACGCCCAGCCCGACATCGAGGTCGTCGGCGAGGCCGACAACGGCCGCGACGCCATCGCCCTCGCCGTGCGGCTCGTGCCCGACGTCGTCGTCATGGACCTGCGGATGCCGGGCGTCGACGGGATCACCGCGACCAGCCGGATCCTCGCCGACCGGCCCGCCACCCGCGTGCTGGTGCTGACCACGTTCGGCGACGACGACCACCTCTACCCGGCCCTGACCGCTGGCGCCTGCGGGTTCCTGCTCAAGGACGCACCCCCCACCGATCTGCTGGACGGCATCCGCCGGGCCGCCGCCGGCGACAGCCCGTTCAGCCAGGAGGTGCTGCGACGCCTGGTCCAGCGCGCGGTGCACGCCCGCGCCGAGGCACCCGCGCCGGTCGACGGGCTGACCGCCCGGGAGCAGGACGTGCTGAACCTGGTCGCCGAGGGTCTGTCCAACACGGAGATCGCCGAGCGGCTCCACATCGGGGTCACCACGGTCAAGACCCACATCACCAGCCTGATGACCAAGACCGGCAGCCCCAACCGGGTACGCCTGGCGCTGTTCGCCCGCGGCGTCTGAGGGGTCGCTCGCGGCGACCTATCCCCCGGCCATCGCCCCGAGGACGATATAGGGCTCATCTCCGGCGACGACCCGCTCGGGCAGCGGCGCGTCGGGCGAGGCGTTGGAGAGGTCCTGCTCGCAGGCGTAGAAGCGGACGAACGGGCGGCGGTTGCCGCTGTGCCGGTCGCGGATGGTGCCGAGCAGCATCGGGTACCGCGCCTCGAGGGCGTCCAGCACCAGTCGCTGGGTGACCGGGCCGGTCACCTCCAGGCGTACCTCGCCGGTGACGTGGGCCAGGTTCTTCAGGTGGGCCGGGAGGACGACCCGGATCACGGCAACACCTGGACTTCCACGGAGAGCACGGGCGGCAGGTCCCGGACGATCGGCGCCCAGCTGCCGCCGTCGTCGGCCGAGTGGTAGACCTGACCACCGGTGGTGCCGAAGTAGATGCCGCACGGGTCCAGGGTGTCGACCGCCATCGCGTCGCGGTAGACGTTGACGTAGCAGTCGGACTGCGGCAGCCCGCTGGTCAACGCCTCCCACTCGTCGCCGCCGGTGCGGCTGCGGTAGACGCGGAGCTTGCCCTCCGGCGGGTAGTGCTCGGAGTCGCTCTTGATCGGCACCACGTAGATCGTCTCCGGCTCGTGGGCGTGCACCGCGATCGGGAACCCGAAGTCCGACGGCAGGTTGCCGCTGACCTCGCGCCAGTTCGCCCCGGCGTCGTCGCTGCGCAGCACGTCCCAGTGCTTCTGCATGAACAGCGTGTCGGGCCGGGACGGGTGCTGGGTGATGTGGTGCACGCAGTGGCCGACCTCGGCGTCGGTGTCGGGGATCTCCCCCGAGCGCAGGCCCTTGTTGATCGGCAGCCAACTGGCGCCGGCGTCGTCGCTGCGGAACGCGCCCGCCGCCGAGATGGCGACGTAGATCCGGCCCTGGTGCGCCGGGTCCAGGATGATCGTGTGCAGGCACAGGCCGCCGGCGCCGGGCTGCCACGTCGGCCCGGTGCGGTGCTGACGCAGGGCGGTCAGCTCGGTCCACCTCCGACCGCCGTCGTTGGACACGTAGAGCGCGGCGTCCTCCGCGCCCGCGTACACGGTGTCGGGGTCGTCGCGGGACGGCTCAAGGTGCCAGATCCGCTTGAACTCCCACGGGCGCGGGGTGCCGTCGTACCACAGGTGCTCGCCGACCTCGCCGGTGTAGGCGAAGTCGTTGCCGACCGTGGTCCACGTCCGGCCGCCGTCGTCCGAACGCTGGATCAACTGGCCGAACCAGCCGCCGGACTGGGAGGCGTAGAGCCGGTCCGGGTCGGCCGGCGACCCGGTCAGGTGGAAGATCTCCCAGCCGCCGAAGTGCGGCCCGTCGACCGTCCAGTCATCGCGCCTGCCGTCCGATGTCAGGACGAACGCGCCCTTGCGTGTGCCCACCAACACCCGTACGCCGCTCATGCCGGCATCCTCGCTCCCGTCTCGGCCGGTCCTACCCCTTGGGAACGACGAACTGGCGTCATCGGAACGGACAACATGGCCGGTGTCTGTCGGATGCGCGTCACGCACCGCCGTCGGGTGCGCGCGTTCCGGACGGATCGGGTGGTGACGGGCGTGCCGCCGGTCGGTGACGGGCGGGCGCGGGGGATCCCACGGCCGGGACCCTTGCACAGCGTACGCAGAGGGACCACGATGGGATCATGGCCGAGGGATTGATCTTGCGGGTCGTGTCCGACGGGCCGGTCACCGATGAGGAACTGGCCGAGCAGGCGCGCCATCTGAAGGACCACCTGAACCAACTGCCGGGTGTCGAGGCGGCGGAGGTCGCCGAGCGTGCCGCGCCGGGCACGCGCGATCCGGTCAACTACGTCTTCGGCCTGCTCGCCCTTTCCGTCTTCGCCGTGCCGACCGTGAAGCGGGCGGCGGCGGACATCAAGCACCTGGCCGAGGTGATCAAGCGCTACCAGGAACGCAACAAGGGCAAGCGCCTGCGGATGACCCTTCCGGACGGCACCGAGATCGACGTGCAGGATGTGTCGGAGAAGACGCTGGCCGAGGTCATCAAGTCGGTGTCGGTGCCCCGGCAGGGCACACCCACCTCGCCGCAGAAGGTCGACGGTGATTGACCCGGCGGCAACCAGACCGGATGAGCGCCCGCGGTGAAGCGCGCGCTCCTGATCGGGGTGGGCACCTACGCCAGCGAGGCACTGCCCGAACTCGACTCGCCCGCCAGTGACCTCAAGGACTGGGCCCGAATCCTGCGGGATCCTGGCGTCGGTGCCTTCGACGACGTCCGGGACTGCCTCGACGACGACTCGCACACCGTGCAGGTCACCCTCTACGACTTCCTGAAGAGCGCCGATCCGCACGACTTCCTGCTGGTGTACTACTCCGGCCACGGGCGACTGCACGACGGCCACCGCCTCTACCTCACCGCCACCGACACCAACCCGGACCGCCTGCCGCCGACCTCGGTACCCACCGACGAGCTGCGGCACTGGATCGACGAGTGCCGGGCCAGCGAGCTGGTGCTGATCCTGGACTGCTGCCACGCCGGCGCCTTCGGCGACCTCAAGCAGCGCGGGGACCGCAGCCGCATCGTGGTGGTGTCCGCCGGGGCCACCGAGTTGGCCCACGAGGGTGACGGCTACCGGCAGCACGCGCTGCCGTCCGCCTTCTCCGGACCGTTCCTCGAAGGGCTGCGGACCGGTGCCGCCGACCGCGACGGCAACGGCATCATCAGCGTCCGGGAGGCCTTCGAGTACGCGGCGGTACGGATGGTCGACCGGGAACGGCGGCAGACGCCCCAGATGCGGGCCGCCGGCGTCGGGGATCTGATCCTCAGCAACGCGCCCCGGCGGCCCGAGCTGATTCCCGACGACCTGCTCACGCTCACCCGCAGCGGGCTCGCGTCGGCCCGGGTGCTGGCCGTGGACGAGCTGAGCAACTGGGCGCACGGCAAGCACCGGACCCGTGAGCAGTTGGTGGCCGCGTTCGAGACGCTCGAAACCCTGGAACGGGACCCGGCCGAGCGGGTGGCCGAGCGGGCCCGGCAGGCCCTGTCGGGTCGGCTCCGCGTCGCCCGCGCCGAGGTCGAGGAGGAGCCCGGCCCGGAGCCGCCGGGCGAGCCGAACTGGGCGGCCGGCAGCACCTTCTACGAGCTGAACGTACGGTTCTTCTACGACTCGGACGGTGACGGCCACGGCGACCTGCGCGGCGTCACCGAGAAGCTGGACTACCTGCGCCGGCTGGGCGTCGACTGCCTGCTGCTGAACCCGATCATGGCGTCCCCGGCGGTCGGTGACGGCTGGGCGGCCGCCGACTTCGAGGCCATCGACGAGGGGCTCGGGCAGCCGTCGCACCTGCTGGAGCTGCTCAGCCTGGCCCGTCGGCAGGGCCTTCGGGTGGTGCTCGACCTGGTGCTCAACCACACCAGCGACCAGCATCCGTGGTTCGAGGCGTCGCGCAGCGACCCGGACGGCCCGTACGGGAACTTCTACGTGTGGAGTGACACCGACGAGGGGTACGCCGAGGCCGACGACCCGCTGAGCAGCCGTGGCGCGGGCTGGACGTACGACGCGAAGCGGCGACAGTACTACTGGCACCGCTACAGCCGGCACGAGCCGGACCTGAACTACGACGCGCCCGAGGTGCACGCCGCGATGCGCGACGTAATGGACTTCTGGCTCCGGCAGGGGGTCGACGGCCTACGGCTGCTCACCGTGCCCTATCTGTTCGAACGCAGCGGCACGTCGAGCAAGGGACTCGACGAGACGCACAACTACCTGCGGGAACTGCGGTCCTGGATGGACTCGACGTACCCGAACCGGATCATCGTCGCGTGGAGCGAGGACTGGCCGGAGGGCGCCAGCTCGTACTTCGGCACCGCCGAGCACCCCGAGTGCCACCTGGTGATGTACGCGTCGCTCATGCCGAGCCTGCTGCTCGCCATGCGGCGGGAGACGCACCGGCCGGTGTCCCGGGTGCTGGCGCAGATGCGGGACCAGCCGGGTGACCGCCACTGGGCGGTGTTCCTCCGTAACGGGGACGACATGCCGCTGGGCCTGCTGCACGAGCGGGAACGCGACGAACTGTTGCGCGCGTACGCGCCGCTGGCCCGGATGCGGGGCGCGACCGGCATCCGCCGGCGGACGGCCAGCCTGCTCAACGACGACCGGGGGCAGCTCGAACTCGCCTTCGCGTTGCTGCTGTCCCTGCCCGGCGTGCCGGTCGTCTACTACGGCGACGAGATCGGCATGGGCGAGAACCTGTCGCTGCCGGGCCACCTGGCGGTCAACACGCCGATGCAGTGGGCACCGGACCGCAACGGTGGCTTCTCCGTGGCACAGCCGGAGAACCTGCCGGCACCGCTGATCCACGAGTCGATCTACGGCTACATGGCGGTCAACGTGGAGAACCAGCTCCGTTCGCGGTCCTCCCTGCTGCACGTGGTCGAGAAGCTGATCGAGACGCGGCACGCCTGGCTGGCCTTCGCCCGTCCGGGCTGCCGCATCGTCCGGTCGACCAACCCGGCGGTCCTCGCGTTCCTCCGTGGCGAGCCCGACGACGAGGTGCTCTGCGTGTTCAACTTCTCCCGCTACCCCCAGACCAGCACGCTGAACCTCGCCTCGCACGCCGGCCGTCGACCCCGGGAGCTGATGGGCGGCGCCGAGTTCCCCAAGGTTCAGGAGTCCGGCGACTACGACCTCGGCGTGGCGGGTCACGGCGTCTACTGGCTCTCGCTGTCCCCCGAAAAGGCGCAGCCCGCCTGAGGGCGCACCGCCGGTCCCGGTGGCCCCGAGCGCCGCCGCGGCCCGGCGGGCCCCGGCCCGGTCAGTCCCCCTGGGACCTCCGTCGGGCGGCGGCCGGCCAGATGACCGTGGTCGGGATGCCACGGTGCCGGGCCGAGCCGAGGGTCCGGTCCGTCGATGCCGCGTGACAGCCCGGTACGCCGTCCCAGACCGCCACCAACCACTGCACGCGCTTCAACATTTCCTGGTTGGCAGCCAGGTAGGCGGCAGTGCCGGAGCTGTGGTACCCGGTGTGGATGATCTCTGTCGCCCGCGCCAACAGCTCGTCGAATGCGGCCCGACCCGCCGGCCCGATCGTGTCCCGGTAGTCCAGGGCCGGCAGGACCACCTCGTACGTGCCGCCGGCGGCCAGCACGACGCGCGCGAAGATCTGGTCGGTACCGGCGGCCAGGCAGGTGACACCGTGCACCGGACGATCGCTGATCCGGCGCAACTCGACGCGCAGCGCGTCGGCAACGAGCCGCTCGGTGGTCGGGGTCAGGTCGATGTGCCCGGCGACGCCGACGCGAACCGGGGCAGAATCAGGCGTCATCGGCCGATCCTCTCGACTGCGCGGGCACGGCGGCAGCCAGCCGGATCAGCTCGAACCCGCTGTCGGACAGCACATCGGGCAGCGCCCTGATCTCCTCGCGGTTCTGCTCCCGGACGGCCGGGGGTAATTCGCTCCACGGCCGCAGTGCGGGGTGCCGCTGCCGCGCGTCGTCGCGCGGCTCGCCGTACGTCCAGCCCTCTCCGCGCCGTTCCCGGCACCACCGTTCGTGTTCGAGTCGGGCCAGTTGCTCGATCCGGTCGTGAATGGCCAGCCCGGTGGCCGAGGCGTCGCCGCTGCTGCCATGTCGGGGAGCCACCACGCAGCCGAGATTCAGCAACTTGGCGGCGATGTCCTGGACGTGGCTGCGGTTGGCCCGGCGCAGCGACTCGGGCAGCCGGGACCAGTCCACCATCGCGGGTGCCTCGCCGAGGCGCACTCCGGCCCGCTGCTGGGCCCGCAGGTACCGGTCGTGAATCTGCTGGGCCAGCCGCTCGGTGAGGTCCTCGGCGATCAGACGGGCGTCGCAGGCACGGGTCAGCACCGGGTAGAGGCGCAGCTTGCCGTGCACCTCGTCGAGCAGGTCGTGGTGGGAGTCGCCGTGGAACGCGGCGGCGAGCGCGGCCTGCCGGTAGACCGGTACGAAGACCGAGGTGTGCGTACCCTGCCAGAGCGCGGGCGTGTCCAGCACGAACTGCAGGCCCGTCGTCTCGTCCGCACCGCAGACGTAGATGCGGTCGTAGCCGCCCGGGCCGAAGTGGTCCAACCCGACCAGCCCATCGACGTCCAGGTCGTACGCGGCCACCTGGCAGACGGTGCTCAGGAACGGGTAGCGGGACGCGGCGAGGGCGAGTTCGGTGCTGGCGTCCGGTGCCACCAGTTCCACCCGCAACGTCGGGCGGGCATCGGCGGTGGCCGCCCGGTGCGTCCGCCAGTGTCGGGCCGTCTCCACCAGCAGGGCACGCCGGAAGGTGCCGCTACCAGCGATGAGGACCCGGGTCGGGCGGTCGCGGGCGGGCGGCAGCGGGTGGTGCCGGTGCAGCGCGCGGGCGGCGACGTCGTCGACGTGGAAGTAGTCCAGTCGCAGTCGGCTGGATCCGGCCGCGCCGAGCCGCCGGGCCTGCAACGACAGGCACATCTCCGGATCGTGGACCTGGACGTAGACCCGGGGTGGTTGCCGTCGGTCGTGGATCAGTCGGCTGGCCGCGTTGGCGATCGCGTGGTTCAGGTCGTCGTCGTGGGTGCAGGCGTAGATGGTGTGTGCGCGCGGCAATCCGGCCCCGCGCAGCACCTCCGCGCTGGTGGGGTCGCCGACGACGCCGAGGTACCTGCGCCGGCGGTACTCCAGCGGCCCGAACGGTTCGGCGCGCACCACGACCACGCGTTCGCCATCGGCGAAGAGACGGTCGGCGAGCATGTGGGCGAACTGGGAGTCGCCGCAGACCAGGACGTGGTCGCTGGCCCGTCGGGCGCGCAGCCGGCGGATCTCGGCGGCCAGCAGCAGCCGGCCGGCCTCGGCGACGGCGAGCAGGGTGAACAGCGGGGCGACGAACCGGGCGACCTGCAACTGCCACGGGTAAGGGCCGGGGTCCTCGAAGGGTTCGGCGCTGAACACGAAGAGCTGGATGTCGTAGTAGAGCACGTCGTACACGTCGTGGATGGCGTCCGGCCGGTCCTGCCCGAGACGGTCGAAGCCGATGTAGCCAAGGATCAGCGCGAGCAGGCCGATGCCGCCGAACACCGCCCGCAGCCACCACCCGGGCGGACGGACGGTGCCGGGGACCGGGTACGTCATCAGACGGCTTCCTCGCTCGGGGGGCCGTCGGGACGCGGGCCGGCCAGGTCGGGCCGCCTGGATCGGCGGTACGGCCACCGGGTTGCGACCATGAGCCCAATGGTATTGGACGCAGTCGATCGGGCAGGCGTCCGGCATGCCCCCCGATCGGCCCTTTTTTGCAGGTCGGCCCGTTCTGTCGGCCCGCGACGGACCGCCGCGAGAGCTACCGAGGGCTACCATTTGAGGACGTTGCGGAGGTGGTGTACGAGCGAAACGAACCTCCGGCGTGGGACGGCCTGGTGCCCAGACCAGAGCTACCGGAGGATCAGGGCAATGGACGCAATCGAAGATCCACCGGCAGTCGGTCCGGTCAATCCGTTCTCCCCGACGGCCGTCGCCCGGGTGACCGAGGGCGGCGGGCACGCCACCACGGTGGTCACCGTGGCCATCCGCGACGCGCTCGCCCACCTGGACAACTACCTGCACACCGGCAGCGGCGGCGCGATCGCGGTGGTGGGCGACTACGGCACCGGCAAGACCCACCTCGCGGCCGAGCTGCTGGCCCACGCCCGCCTGGTCACCGGGACGGCCGCCAAGGCGGTCTACCTCGATGCGCCGGCCGACACGTTCCTGTCGCTGAGCCGCCGGTTCCTGGGCCGGCTCTCCCGCGACGCGGTACGCGCCCTGCTGGACGAGTACCGGGCGCAGCCGCCCGGCGGCGTGCCGACGCACGACGCTGACCGGGCGCGGCCCGCCACCGAGCTGCTCGCCGAGCGGATACGCGAGGAACTCGCCGAGGTCACCACCGACCCGTCCTTCGGCACGGCACTGGCGATGCTGATCGATCCGGCCACCGAGGCGATGGCGTGGGACTGGCTGATGGGTTATCCGCCGGCACCGGCCCTGGTGGCCGCGGGCGTCACCGCGCGGGCGGACGTGGAGTCCGGCGCGGTGGAGACGATGGGCGTGCTCGCCCTGCTCTACGGGCGTCGGCACGAGCACTTCGTGCTGGTGTTGGACGAGCTCGACAAGATCCTGTCCGCGGCGGGGCGGCCCGGCGACGAGACGATGGCCCGGTTCTCCCGGCTGATCGGGGTCTTCGCGTCGGCCGGCGCGTTCCTGGTGATCGCCGGGCTGCCCGACATGCTGCACCTGCTCAGCCCCGACGTGCGGCAGCGGATCGGGCCGATCGTGCGAATGTCGGCGCTGACCGCACAGGACGTGCGGGACTTCATCCGGCAGAGCCAGCTGAGGGCGTTCGGTCAGGCCCGGCTGACGCCGTTCACGGTGGAGACCACCGAGTACCTGACCAACCTGACCGACGGGGTGCCGCGCCGGCTGATCCGGCTGTGTTACCACCTCTACCAACGGGCGGTGCAGGCCGGCAGCCCGGTCACCCACCTCATGGTCCGTGAAGCGGTGCGGGTGCAGTTCGACCTGGCCAGCCGGCAGGACGTCGCCGCCGACGTACGGCGGGTGCTCACCCAGGAGGGCTGGTCGTACCAGCGGGATCATCTGATCGGTTCGCTACGCGACCTGCCGGTCGACTTCTGGATACCGCTGGACGAGCACGGCGCCGGATGCTGCGTGCTGCTGTCCGAGTCGGTACTCAAGTCCGAGG